>JAIYDG010000508.1 GCA_027487625.1 Bacteroidota bacterium | reverse complement strand
ACAACTGACAATGGAGGCGGAGGAAATGCTGCTCAAACTTGTTTAGTAACAGTTTTAGATGATGGATCAATAGTTTATGATGCACAAAATAGAATTACATCATTGAAATCTGAAGGTCAGTCTGCCACTTACACTTATTCTGGAAATAAAGCAATTGTAAATATCATTGGTGATTCAATGACTATAAACGCAGAATACACTTTGAATTCAAGTAACTATCCTACTAGTGGTAAATTTGTTACTTCATATATGGGACTTCCAATTACAATAAACTTCACTTATACTTACGATAGTGAAGGACATTGTATTAAATCAAAACAATCTTTAGCGTTTTTTGGACAAGAAATGAATTCAATAGTTGATTACGAATATACAAATGGTAATTTAACAAAAGAATCAGCTTATAATGAAGCTGCTCCTGAAGGAAAAGATGTTACAACTTATACTTATTTTACAGATAAATCTGATAGTAGAGCTTTAAGTATGTCTAAAACTTATGTTATTGATGTACAAGGTAAAGGTTCGAAAAACTTGATAAAACAATCAGTAACTTTAGATACAGAGGGTAATGAAACAGTTGTTAATTATACTTACGAGTATGATTCAACAGGAAAAGTTACTAAAGAAACTCAGAAAGATGAAGATTCTGGCGAAGAGGTTTCATTAACAACTTACGGTTATACTTGTAAATAAGTTTCATCTAATAAAAAGTAAGGCTATCTCAAACCAATTGAGATAGCCTTTTTTGTGTTTTAAGCTTAGCATTGTTGCATAAAAAAAAGAGGCTAATTCAAATGAAATAGCCTCTTTTATAAGTTAAGTGGTTCTTATTTTTTGAATAAATCACTAACAACTAGTTCTTTGCTGCCAGCAGTGTATTTGTAAAAACCTTCACCTGATTTCACACCTAAATTTCCTGCTGTAACCATGTTTACTAATAATGGAGAAGGCGCATATTTATCTTGACCTAATCCATCATACAATACATTCATGATTGCCAAACAAACATCTAAACCAATAAAATCGGCTAGTTGTAATGGACCCATTGGATGAGCCATACCTAATTTCATTACAGTATCAATAGACTCAACTGTTCCAACACCTGATTGTAAGCAAATGATTGCCTCATTAATCATTGGCATTAAAATACGATTGGCAATAAATCCTGCGTAGTCATTTGCAATAGCTGGTACTTTTCCAATCGCTTTAGAAAGAGTTACAACAGCATCACTCACTTCAGCCGAAGTTTTGTAACCATTGATAACTTCAACCAATTTCATTACTGGAACTGGATTCATGAAGTGCATTCCAATTACTTTATCTGCTCTTTTGGTAACACTTGCAATTTTAGTGATTGAAATAGAAGAAGTGTTTGAAGCTAAAATACAATGAGCTGGAGTGTACTCATCAATTTGTTTAAAAATATCTAATTTGATATTGATGTTTTCACTTGCTGCCTCAACAACTAAATCAGCATTTGCACAAGCATCTTTTAAACTTGTAAAAGTTGTAATGTTTCCCAAAGTGCGCGATTTGTCGGCCTCTGTTAAACTTCCTTTCGACACTTGTCTGTCGAGATTTTTGCCAATGGTTTCAATGGCTTTTTTTAATTGAGTTTCATTTACGTCGATCAAGTTTACGCTATAATCATTTTGCGCAAATACGTGGGCAATTCCATTTCCCATTGTTCCCGATCCAATAACTGTAATATTCTTCATTGCTAAAAATTTTGCCCCGCAAATGTATAAAAGCCATGTATATTTAAAAGTACATTTAAACCTTTCTTCAAAACTTTATGTTATGTTTGATAATATGAAGCATTTAAAACTAATCATAATAGGTTTGTTATTTCTGTCGAAGTCTTTATTGGCGCAGGAAAAGCACTGTGCGACAGAAATGTCGACTACTCAAATTGTAAAGTTAAGAAATTTTCAATCTGAACTTGATCAGAATAAAAACTTACTTAAAAAAGCAGAAATTCAATATATACCTCTTCAATTTCACATCACTGGAACCGACCAAGGTGTTGGGTATTTTAAAATTGAAAGTGTTTTGCAGGCTTTATGCGATATTAATAATGATTTCACTCAAACTGGCTTTAGGTTTTACCTAAATGGCCCAATTAAATATATCGATAATAGCGATTTTTATAGAGGTGATATTGAAGCTATTTATAATACTGTTGAAGATTACAAATCAGCGGGTGCTGTAAATGTGTTTTTTCAAGGAACAGGAAATCAATGGTGTGGAGTATATTTTCCAGATGTAGATGTAGTTTTTGTTTTAAATAGATGTCAAGGAACTAATGCAACAACACTTACCCATGAATTAGGTCATTTTTTCGGCTTACCACATACTTTTTATGGCTGGGAAGGCGGAGGTAGGCCTAGTGAGTTCTATGTTGAAAAGCTGGATGGCTCAAATTGTAGAGATGCAGGTGATGGATTTTGTGATACTAAGGCAGACTATGTTTCAGATAGATGGTCTTGTCCATTGGCCTATAATTTACAAGATCCAAATGGTATATTTTTCAAACCTGATAGTTCCATTTATATGAGTTACTCTTCAGATGTTTGTCAAGGTAGATTTAGTCTTGAACAGCAATTGGCAATGCAATCTGATTTAAATAGCAGGAATATTGCTAAATCACCAGTTAATTCTGATACTTTAAATCCACCAAAAGCAATTTATCCAAGTGAATTAGATTCAAATTTAAATCCAAAAGCGGTTCAATTGGTTTGGGAGAAAGTTCCTGGAGCTTATGCTTATTATGTGCAAGCAGCTAGATTTGGGGCTTGGGAATTTTTAAATTTTGAAACCATTACTGAAGATACACAAGCAATAGCAAAATTATATGGTACTTGGTCGTATAGTTGGCGAGTTAAAGCAATTACAAAAGCAAATCCTTGTGGTCAATATTCTGAGCCTAAAAGTTTTTCAACCAAAGAAGTATTATCAGGCATACAAGATATTAGGTTTGAAAACGGATTTAAGTTTTATCCAAATCCAGCTCAAATAAACAGAGATATTCAACTCATATCAAAAACAGATGGTATCTTAAAAGTTTCCGATTTATCTGGCAAAACTATTTTAGAGTCTGATATAAAAGCGGGATTAGAAAATGTAATTCAAATTCGTAAAAGTGGAATTTTTATCCTTCAGTTTATCAATGAAAATGGAACTTATACAAGTAGGGTAGTTTGTGAGGAATAGAGAATAATTTAATTCTTATTGAACTACTAACTGAGCATTTAAACTTCCTCTTTCATCTTCAAAAACCACGAAATAAGTTGCTGAAACTGGATTTTTCATCTGGCCCTCATACAATTTCGTACTAGCTTTTATTAATTCTTTTTGGATTAAAATTCCGTTTTTATCATAAATAAAAAGGCTTCCGTTGCTATGATTTTCAGGAAATTCTATATTGAATTTGCCATTATTCGGATTAGGAAAAACTTTTAACTCTGCTTTCTTTTTGTTTGATTCTTTAAATCCAGCACCAGTTTCTTTTCTACCAAAAGCATATTCACCTTTTTTCAAATTATTCAACCAAAACCTGCCTGTTTTGTCTGTTAAAGATGAACCAGATTGCCAAGTTAATCCTGTTTCAATTGTCCAAGCTGTATCTGGACGAGAACGATACAATAGAACCAAACCGTTTTCATCAATTTTTAATAATTCATTATCTAAACCACCGCCATTTTTTGAAGAAGGACTGCTTCCATCATAATTAAAAAATGCAGTAGCTTTAAAAGCAGGAGGGAATGAGCCATCAATTTTCCAGAATCTGTCTGGAGAAAATCTTAATCCTTTTTCTGCAAATTCATTTGGATTGACACCGGTAAAATAGTTTTCAGCTAAAATGGTAAATGAATCAGGATTGTTTTGAACAGTAATAGTTAATAAAGCATTTGGAAGCTGTTTTATGCCTGTTCCTTTAATAACCTGATGTTCGTAGGTTTTAGCCAATGCAATTGTATTATCTGGGTTGATGATACCATACTCAGGAATAAAATCAAATGGAGTCATAAAAAAAGTATCCAACATCTCCGAATTCAAAGAAAAAGGGAAATCCATACTTTTTCCGTTTTTATCGAAAACCCTATAAACCAAAGGAAGAGGTGTATAAAGTGATTTAGAAATTTTAATATGTTCTCTAAATGAAACTTCCAGTAAATTATGAGCATTTCCCAAGGTGAATTTCCATTTATTCAAATAAACATTCGTATTTCCAGCATTATAAATCCAATGATCGAAAAAGGATGTTAGATTGATAGTAGTAAATTTCTGAAATTCATTTAACAAACTGGCTGAAGAAACATCTTGAAAGCTATTCTTTGCCAAATAAGCCTTACAAGCATTGAAAAAAGCTTCATCACCCAAAACAGTTCGAAGCGTATTAACCATTAAAGCACCTTTTGTATAAACATGGGTTCCATAAGTAAATTCGTGCGGAACTCCTGAAACTGCCCTGTAGGCCTCATCTCTCACATGAGCCCAACGGAATACCTCGAAGGTTTTGTCTTTGATATCTTCATTGTATTTTTCTTTTCCATAAAGACATTCCAAAAATAAAGCTTCGCAAAAACTGGCCCAGCCTTCATTGAGCCACATATCGGGAGCAGTTCTGCAAGTTGCTAGATTTCCCCACCAATGATGTGAAAGTTCATGAGCCATTAAGGTTTCATAATCGGTATTTCCATTGATGGCATATAGCGGATAAGCAATATTTGCCGCATGCTCCATGGCACCCGAATTAAAAGGAACTCCTACAAAACCAACACGTGAAAATTTATAAGGATTGAATTTTTCCTCAAAGCAGGTGATGGCTTGTTTTAAATGGGTAAATGAAGCTTTAAAATTGCTGGTATCTTTTGCTTCTGAGGCAAGTATGATTGGAATCATTCTATCTTTTGATTGAAATTCATCCTTTACCATAACATACTTTCCAACTGCCACAGATGCAAGATAAGTAGGAATCAAATCAGACCTCCAACTCCAAATATTATTTTGAACTCCTAAAAACTCACCATTACAGATGGCAGAATAACCAGAATCTGTTTGAATATTGAATTCGTAACTTGACCGGTTTGTGAAATTATCATTACAAGGGAACCAACAACGACCAAAATTATGAGGATTGGAGGCAAAACCAACTCCCATATTAAATGAATAATTACCAGTAAAATAAAATCCTCCCCATTTAGCATCGGCAACGGGTTGACCGCTATAAACTATTTTAATTGGATTTAAATATGGATCAATATTTACATCAAATTTTATTGTTAGTATGGAATCATTTTGAAAGAATTCCAATTGTTGGTTTTTATAAGTAACTTCAGAAACTTGTAATTTCAATAAATCAAATTGTATTTCTTCACTTTTTCTTGGAATACCATTCAAGCCATTGATTAAAACATGTCCTGAAATAGTTTTAGGCTCAGAACTACTGATTTTTAAATTGATCGTATATTTAGATATAAATAGTCTTTCAGCCGCTTGTGAAGAACAAATTATCAGTAAAAAAACTATAAAAAAGTATGATTTGATTTTAGTACTTTGCATAAGTTTCGAATATCGCATTTCAATTATTAATATCCATTTAATAATTAGATAAAATTTAGCTTGCTATTTTTCCACAAAAGCTATTTTTCTTGTGGGTATTTTCAGCTTAAAAGCTCATTTTAATTGCCTATTTTGCGTTGCTTTGATTTCAGCTCTATAAATGGTAGCAGGGTACTACTGAAACTATTTTAATGCTGAATGAGAAAATAAAACCTAAATAATGGCAGAAGACAGAATTATTCCGATTAACATTGAGGATGAAATGAAGACCGCCTACATCGATTATTCGATGTCGGTTATTGTGAGCCGGGCCTTACCGGATGTGAGAGATGGATTGAAACCCGTACACAGAAGGGTTTTGTATGGTATGACAGAATTGGGGCTGGCATCGAACAGACCTTACAAAAAATCAGCGAGAATTGTAGGAGAGGTATTAGGTAAGTACCATCCACATGGTGATTCATCGGTTTACGATACCATGGTTAGGATGGCACAGGAGTGGAATATGCGCTATATGCTTGTTGATGGCCAAGGAAACTTTGGTTCTGTGGATGGAGATCCACCTGCTGCAATGCGTTATACTGAAGCAAGATTGAGAAAAATTGCTGAAGAGTTATTGGTTGATTTAGAGAAGAATACAGTTGATTTTCGTCCCAATTTCGACGATAGTTTGCAAGAACCGACAGTTATGCCGGCTAAAATTCCTAATTTATTAGTGAATGGTGCTTCAGGTATCGCTGTAGGTATGGCAACCAATATGGCTCCGCATAATTTAGGCGAAGTTATTGATGGTGTTGTTGCATATATTGATAATAAGGATGTTACGGTAGCTGATTTAATGAAATACGTGAAGGCTCCCGATTTTCCAACAGGTGGTACAATCTACGGATACGAAGGCGTAAAAGAAGCTTTTGAAACAGGTCGCGGACGTATTGTAATGCGTGCAAAAGCTAATTTCGAAACATCAGCATCAGGCAAAAACCAAATCATTGTTTCAGAAATTCCATATCAAGTAAATAAATCTTATTTAATTGAAAGAACTGCTGAGTTAATCAATGAAAAAGTAATTGAAGGTATTTCTGATATCAGAGATGAAAGTGATAGAGATGGAATGCGAATTGTTTACGATTTAAAACGTGAAGCAGTTCCAAACGTAATCTTAAACAAATTATATAAATACACTCAATTACAGACTTCATTTAACATTAACAATGTTTGTTTGGTTAAAGGTAGACCTGAAACCTTGAACTTATTGGGTTTAATTAAATTTTATGTTGAACACAGACATGAAGTTGTAGTTAGAAGAACCCAGTATGAATTGGATGAAGCATTAAAAAGAGCTCATATTTTAGAGGGTTTATTAATTGCATTAGACCATTTAGATGAAGTTATTGCATTAATTAGAAAGAGCGTTAATCCTGATGATGCAAAAGCAGGATTAATAGAAAACTTTAAATTATCTGAAATTCAAGCAAAAGCTATTTTGGATATGAGGTTGCAGCGTTTAACCGGACTTGAAAGAGATAAAATCCGAGCAGAATACGCTGAATTGATGAAGTTTATTACGCATTTAAGAGAAATTCTTGGAGATGAATCAATTCGTATGAAAATCATCAAAGACGAATTGCTTGAAATGAAAGAAAAATATGCTGATGCTCGTCGTTCAATCATTGAAATGAGCGGAAACGAGATGAGCATGGAAGACTTAATTCCTGATGATGAGGTGGTAATTACTATCTCACATTTGGGTTATGTTAAAAGAACATCATTAAGCGAATACCGCACTCAAAATCGCGGTGGAAGAGGAAGTAGAGGCGTTGCAAAACGTCAGGAAGATTTCGTAGAATACATTTTCATGGCAACCAATCACAATTTCTTGTTATTGTTCACAGAACAAGGAAGATGTTTCTGGTTGAGGATTTTTGAAATTCCTGAAGGTGAAAAAACTTCAAAAGGAAGAGCAATTCAAAATCTTATCAATATGCCTGCTGATGATAAAGTAAAAGCATTCCTGAATGTTAAAAACTTAAATGACCAAGATTATATCAACCAAGCCAATGTAATTATGGTAACCCAACAAGGTACCATCAAAAAAACTACATTGGAAGCATATAGTCGCCCAAGGGCAAATGGTATTAATGCAATTACAGTTAGAGAAGGCGATCATTTGGTTGAAGCCAGATTAACTAGTGGTACCAGCGAAATCATTATTGCTTCAAGATTAGGAAAAGCAATTCGTTTTAATGAAAGTACTGTTCGTCCGATGGGTAGAAATGCCACAGGTGTTAGAGCAATACGTTTAGATGAAGGTGATGAAGTTATTGGAATGGTTTCTATTGCCGATCCTGCTACAACAAATGTTTTGGTAGTTAGTGAAAATGGAATGGGTAAACGTTCAGAAGTAGAAGAATACCGTATCACCAATCGCGGTGGTAAGGGAGTTCGCGCCATGAACATTACCGATAAAACAGGTAAATTGGTAGCAATCAAAGATGTTGATGACAATAACGATATCATGATTATCAATAAATCTGGAATTACCATTCGTTTGGCGATGAAAGATTTAAGGGTATTAGGTCGTGTAACCCAAGGCGTAAGATTGATTAATATTGGTGATAAAGATGAAATTGCATCAGTAGCAAAAATTGATGTAATTGAAGGTGAAGAAGATGAATTGATAGGAGAGGATGGAACCATTATTGATGGACCAATTGATTTAACAGGAGAGATTCCTGAAGACAATTCAGAAGCAACTCCAGAAAATGAAACACCACCAACAGAATAGTTGATTGGTTTAAAATAAAGAAAATGCCGCTTCAAAATTGGAGCGGCATTTTTGTTTTTTGAATTGTTGGAACAAATGTTTTTCATATTAACAACATTCATTTGGTTGCAACTCGACTCCTTGAGAGTAGTGAAATTTGGGGTTTGAAATGGTTAAAAAAAACAATCTAATTAGTTCAATTTCATGAACCAGAAAGGTTCACATGTTTATAGAAACATTCATGAGGAAGCAATTCGACCCCTTCTGGGTCGCACCAATT
>JAIYDG010000604.1 GCA_027487625.1 Bacteroidota bacterium | reverse complement strand
TTCCCTTAAACTGTCTGGATATTCCCCGTTTTGAAGTTTGTAAAACTCTATTTCTTTTACCAGGTTATTCAAATTATTTTGTGAAAATTTAGAAATGCTACTTTCAAAGCTTTCAGGGGTATTTATTTCATTAAAAGCAGTTGAGTAAATGAAAACTGTAAAAAGAATACATGCACCTCCAACAATTACCAACCATTTATCTTTGTAATGGAAAATCCCAAACATAATTAAAACAAATCCTACTAATGTGCCGACTAAAGGAATAAAACCAAATATTCCAACCCAATAGGGCGGTTTATCATTTGTAGGTAGATGTAGTTGACCTCTTACATTGATAATTTCAGAATGGATTTTAGCGATTAAATTTATTTCATCTTTTGAGGAAATAAAACTTTTTGAAGGAATTAAATAAGTTGTATTGTCCCTAAGAACAATAAACAAATAATTATTGACTTTGTCTGCTGTTTTGATACTATTCCATTTCCTCAAAACAATTTCATTATTACACTCAAATTTTATTCCCGACTCTTCAATCGTTAAAGACTGCTCGCCTATAATTGATTTATGAAACCTGAAGCTTGTTATGTAAGGTATGAATAAATAAAGGAAATAAGAAAGCAGACCAAAACAGAAATACTTAAGAAGATTGAACCAAACGTTTTCTTTGATATCCCCAATAAATAAAAAAATAAGAAATGAGCCTAAAATTACAAAAGCTACTTTTTTCCCTGTTAAATTTTTCTCTAAGTAAAAGGAGCGGTAAAAGGACTTAAAATCTTTTTGTTCTGCATTAAATACCAAATTCATTTTACCTAAATCCTCAAAATTAGTTGAAAGTTAATTCTACTTAATTGTACTTGTTTTCCCTTTTAAATTTTCTTGTAATTCCAATAATGCTGAATCGTCTGCTTCTAAATCAGATAATTTGTGTCTGTAGAAATAAGCCGGAATTTGTCCTACAATAATTGATAATCCAACAATAATTGATGTAACTAAATATGCAGGATTATCTTTTATAGAAAATGCTACTAAAATAAAAACCAAATTAACTGCAACTAAAGTAAAACTAACCTCACGGTGATTCATTCCAATTCTCATCAACCAATGATGAATATGGTTTCTATCGGCTTGAAAGGGAGATTTTTTCTTACTGGTTCTTAAAATAAATACTCTTAATGTATCATATAGAGGTACAATTAAAATTGCAATAGCAATACCAGGAGCAGAATCAATTCTATTTATATTATTGATATCAGAAATGTTCATTTCAATAAAATGGATTGCAAATATTGCCAATAAAAATCCTGTAGTGAGCGAACCTGCATCTCCAAGAAATATTTTTGCAGGATTAAAATTAAAAAACAAAAATCCCAAAAGTGCGCCAGCCAATCCAAATGCCATTAATGCCCAACTATGGTCATCAGAATTAACAAAATAGATTGCAAATGTAAGACTCATTAATAATCCCAATCCACCAGCCAAACCATCTGCTCCATCAATTAAATTAAATGAATTGGTTACAACAATTAAGGTAAACATCGTTAGCGGTATACTAACACTTAATGGAATTTCATGTATTCCAAATACACCATGAAAATCTGTTAACCTCACAGGAGTTAAATATGAAACAAATCCGGCAGCAATTAATTGAGTACCTAATTTTTTCATTGGAGATAAAATGATGATATCGTCTTTTAATCCACTAAAAAATAAAAGTATTAAAGATGCCTGCAGATATTGAATACCTGGCATATCAGAAAATGAGCCCCAAATTGATACAGATAAAACAAAGCCGATAAATACAGCTAAACCTCCTAAACGAGGTATTTTGTTTGAATGTATTTTTCTTTCATCCGGTTTATCATAAAGTCCTTTTAATTTAGCGACTGTTATAATAGATGGAATTGCAAAAACTACAATCAAAAAGGCCGAAATACTTACCAAAATAATATCAATCATGCTCTGGGGTTAAGGTCTTGAATCAGCAATATATTAATTTTTTCTAAATTTAAAAGCATGTTAATAAAAAGTTAAATCAGCTTTAAAGTCTATTATGGTGCTAATCTTTGAGTTACCCAATTGCCTTCGATTAAGGAAAACTTAAACCTATCATGCAACCTGCTGGCTCTTCCTTGCCAAAATTCAAACAAATCAGGTTCAAGAATATATCCACCCCAATGAATCGGTCTAATAATTGGAGTTTCCGAAAATAATTTCTTTAATTCTTCTAGTTTATCAGTGATGATATGACGGCCTTCAATAGGTTGACTTTGTGGTGATGCATGAGCTCCTATTTGACTATCAATTGGTCGGGATTTGAAGTATTCATCTGATTCTTCTGTAGAAACCTTTTTGATTCTTCCTTCTACTCTTATTTGTCGTTGTAATTCAGGCCAAAAAAATACCAATGCTGCAAAAGGATTTGATTGCATTTGTTTACCCTTATCTGAATTATAATTGGTATAAAACATTAAACCCTCTTCGTTAATTCCTTTCAATAGAACTATTCTGGCTGTAGGTCTTCCTGAAAAATTGGTAGTTGCTAAAGTCATTGCATTGGGTTCATTTACTTCAGCAGAAATTGCTTCATGAAACCATTGCTTGAATTGTTCAAAAGGATTTTTAATTAAATCTTTTTCATTAAATTCTTTTAGGGTATAATCTTCACGTATTGCGGCTATTTGTTCACTTGTTATCATAAACTCAATATTTATTAATTCGAAGGTATAACCAAACAATTAAAATTAATCTGATAACAATCAAAAAAGACAAAAGAAATTAAACAAAATTGTGATTTAAGAATGCACCAAAAAAAAGACACCTAACAATCAATAAGTTCTATTAATCTGTTTTAATAACAATTGAATCTTCTTAAATTGTATCAATGAAAATTAAAGAAATTGGAATCAATTTTAAACCATCAAAAGGTTCTGTTTTAATTGGAGAACCCTTTATGACTGATTTAAATTTTAGAAAAAGTTTGGTTTTAATTTGTGAACATGAATCAGAAGGTTCAGTTGGATTTGTTTTAAATAAACCAATGAACCTCATGTGCAGTGAATTAGTACCAGAAATTCTAGACCATGATTTTCCACTTTTTTATGGTGGACCAATTGAAGAAAATAGCCTTCATTTTATACATAGATTAGGAAATCTAATTGAAGATTCAATTGAAATTTCAAATGGAATTTATTGGGGAGGAAGCATTGAACAAGTTAATATTTTGTTTGAAAAAGGCTTAGCAAAAGAAACTGATTTCAAATTTTTTATTGGATATAGCGGTTGGGGACCAAATCAACTTGAGATAGAAATTGAACAAAAAGCATGGTGGACAATCCCCTCAAATCCGGAAATAGTTTTTGATTCAGAATCTGAAGAATTATGGGAGAATCAAGTAAAGGAATTAGGTGAAGATTTCGCTTATTTGGCAAATTCACCAGAAGATTATTTATGGAATTAAACCAAATACTCTTTCAAAATTTGAACACAAAATTTGCTTGAGATTCATCAAATCTAACTGCCTTAAATTTGCAAATTCAAGGTAAACATCCTGAATGTTTTTAGATGTAATATCCGTTTCAAGAAAAATTCGATTCAACGGAATTTGATTTAAATTTATGCTGGTTTTAGGTTGATTTAGATTCTTACCAAAAGAAAAATAAATCTGCTCATTAGCTAGTAATCTATTGGTTTGAATTTCATTCCCTAAATATTGATGCAAAATAATAGGGACCTTTGATTCCTTTAATAAAAGTTCAATTTCATCAAGAGCTTTTACAACATGTAAAATCATTGGTTTGCCCAATTGATTTGCGATATTTAACTGTTTTATA
>JAIYDG010000379.1 GCA_027487625.1 Bacteroidota bacterium | reverse complement strand
GGCAATAAAATTAGTAAAAAGCTATATGTAACAAATTTTCTCAAGCCTTCAAAATTACCATTTTATAGCACTAATTTGCTAACCTTTAACAATATTTAAAAATGCCTTTCAGAAGCGCTATCAATCAGCTACTTAAAACTAATGAGATTCTAAGTGACGAGTATTCTGGGGATTTCCTTTTTGATTTATATGCCTTTGTTTTTAAAGATAAAGACCTGATTTTGTTGTTGATAGATATTGATAATGAAGAATATTTCTACAGTAGAGAGGTGGATTTCCTTAAAATGACTAAGGAAAAAAATAATAGGATAATATTTCTATTTGAAAAAGATTGGAATGAAAATAGAATTTTGCTTGAAAACAGAATTTTGAGTTTATGGAAAATCAGAAATAGAATTCATGGTCGTGCTTGTAAAATTGAAAAAATCAACAAAGATGTGTCTAATAGTTTTCTTGAGAATAACCATAGTCTAGGATCAAGTGGTGCTTTTTACAGATACGGCTTATTTTATAAAAATGAACTAAAAGCAGTTGCTAGTTTTAGTAAGCCAATGATTATGACATATGAAGCAATTCCTTACTACTCCTATGTTTGGGAAAGATATGCCTCATCATCTGATTGCACTGTAATTGGTGGCATGAGTAAATTATTAAAGGCTTTTTTGAAAGATACCGGTGCAAAACACATCATGACTTATGCAGATAAAAATTGGGGAAATGGTGAAGCCTTTTTAAAATTGGGCTTTAAAGAAGTTAAAGAACCAGAATCCCTTCAATTAAAAATCAAAGATAAAAATCAAAAACTTGGTATCAGTAGTATAGGAAGTATAAAATTCATATTAGATTTAAGATGAAAATTCATGATAACTTTGATTCTATCATGGTTCTGGGCCCTACAGCTTCAGGTAAAACAAATTTGGCAGTAAAATTAGCTCATTTTTACCAAACTGAAATTATAAGTGTTGATTCAAGGCAGGTTTATAAAGAGCTTAATATTGGTAGTGGCAAAGATTTGAATGAATATCAAGTAGATGATAAACTTATCCCCTTTCATTTAATCGATGTTTGCAATTTGAATGAAGAATTCAATTTGAGTTTATTTATTCAACATTTAAAAACTATAAAAGATACATTAAGCAATAAAAAAATAAAGCCGATTTTATGCGGAGGAAGTGGTTTATATCTAGAATCTTGCCTAAAGAAGCTGGAACTTGGTAAGTTTGAAATTTCAAAACACTTAAGAACAAAACTAGAATTATTATCAGTCGAAGATTTAAAGACCTTACTATTAAATCAGCCCAATTTTACTTCAGAAAATTTCCCTCAAGATCTTACGAGAATGAGGATAATTAGGGCAATTGAGGCTTTAGTTTTAGAAGATGAGTCAACTAAATCATTTAACTATGAAGTTTTTAATCCTATTATTCTGGGATTAAATCCTCCTAAAGAAATTAGGTGGAAAAGAATTCAGGAACGTTTAGAAAGCAGGTTTAAAGAAGGTATGCTTGATGAAGTAATTGATTTAATATCAGCAGGATATTCCCATGAAAGACTTCAAAGATTGGGATTAGAATACAAATACATTAGTTTATATTTACAAAACAAATTGAGTTTTAGTGAAATGAAACTTACTTTGTTTTATGAAATTCGAAGATTCTCGAAACGACAAATGACTTATTTTCGAAAACTTGAAAAAGATGGATTTACTATTCACTGGTTAAATTCAGATTTGAATAAGGATGAACTTTTAGAAAATTCAATTAAAATAATAGAAAAAGGAGCAAAATGACTTGCGGATATGTATGCCCACAATGTGAAGGAAGAGGAGTTTTAGAATCCGGCGAGATTTGTGATTACTGTTCTAATCCTATTGAAAAGAAAGAAGATATTAACGAATCTAATCAGGAGAATCATGACCGAACAGAAGGAAAAGCATAGCGAAAATTTGCATGTTGTTTTTTGGTTGATTAAAGATTCATTTTGGATGATGGAATGGAAAATTCCTGCTACATTTATGATAGTTCCAACAGTGATGATGGCGATTTATATTTTAGTTAAAAGTAAAACTAACATCATGAGTTTTGTACCGAATGCAGCCGTTTTATGTTGGATTTTGGCCAATGCAATTTGGATGTTAGATGAATTTTATGCTCCAGGACTTAAGTGGTGGTCATTAATTCCCTTTATTTTTGGACTGATTTTGATGTTTTATTATATTTTTAAGTATTATTCTGCAAAATCTTGAACAACTTTGGTGCAAAAGGATAAAATATAAACTAACAAATTGCTTAAATTCGAAACAAATAAAATTAATACCAAATATATGCTAAAGAAAATTACTCTATTTATTACCCTACTTGCAAGTATACAATTTGCACAAGCACAATGCACTCCAGACCCTGCTTTAAACTATCCTGGAATTTCTCCAAATAAACTACCAAACGGAATTGTTGGTGAAAGCTACAGTCAGGTAATTTCATTAATGGTTCCTTTAGATACATCAATAACATTATCAGGAACACTTTATAATGTTCGTGTAGATTCAGCTTCTGTAATATCAATTGAAAATGTACCTTCAAACTTTTCATATGAAGCCGACAAGCCAACTCGTACTTGGGCTGGTGGAGCAAAAGGTTGTGCACGTTTATTTGGCACTCCTTTAGAATCTGATGTGAAAGATTGGGTTATTTGGGTGAAAGTTTTAACCTATTTTAAAGTTGTAGGTTTAAGTAATCAGTTTACTAGATTAGATTCAAGTTTGATTGATTTCAAAGTTGCCATGCCAAATAGTTTATTTGAATTAAATGCAATTCAATCTGTTCCTTCTTATCCAAATCCTGCTAAAACAGAGGTTAATATTCCAATTGAAAGAAGTAATGGAATTGTAGAATTAATGGCCTACGATTTAATGGGAAAAGAAGCTACAATTTTATACCAATACGACACTTTTTCAAATGAAATAAAAGTTAATGTATCTGAATTACCACAAGGAGTTTATATGGTTAAGATTTTGGATGGTAATAATAGAATGTACCAAACCAAAATTGTAAAAGAGTAATTTAATGAGGATTTTAATTCCCATTATAATATCGGTTTTGCTGCTAAGTTCTTGCAGCAAAACCGATTGTAAGCAAGAATTTGTAGGCGGCTTAACCAATGTTTCTAATTTTAAAGATACTTTTTCTTTGGGTGAAGTCTTAAGCCTAAATATGATGGCAACTGGAAGAGATGGTTGCTCAAGTTTAAAAGGCTTAGAGGCTAATGAAAGTATCGTAAATTCTAAAAATCAAATTTGGATTTCTTCCAGAATTTCAAGTGTGGGCTGCGAATGCACACAATTATTCCCAAGCTTTAATGCCACATTAAACTACAAATGCACTTCCAAAGGCTGGAATATCATAAAGTTCTTTAATCTCTCGATTGAAGATTCAAAAGTTGATTCGTTTTTTGTAAAATAAACGCTTCGCACTTTGGCTTTTATCACAAAATTCTTCAAAAAAGTCAACCTTTATACCAATTGAAATCAAGATAATTCTTAGGTTAACAATCAAAGTTTCAAAAAAATCTATGCTAATGGCCAACTGCCAATAGCCAATTTTAAAACAACTTCGGTTGCTCATCATTTCCCGGATTTGGCTTTTTAGTTGGCTTCTTCTTATCAAAAGATTCAGAATCATCATCCTCTAAAAGCTTTTTAATCCTCTCCTGCTCTTCTTTGAACAAGTCATCGTTTACCAAAGTTTCTTCAGCTATAATTTCATCAGCTTCCAATTCAGGATCTGGCTCCAAAAGTTCTAGTTTTTGCAAATCATTTCCGGCAAATTTATTTCCAATGGCTTTCCAACCTTTAACGTCAATCATTTCGGTTAGATTTAACTCATCTTCTAAAGCAGTTTTGCCTTTACCTGTTACAAGGTTTACTCTTGGTTCTTTTAAATCTGTAGCCAATAAAATATAATTTCCTTTTTCCTCTGGAATACACATGAATTTTTTGTTCATGGTTAAGGTTTCAATGAGGAAACGTTTGATATTGTATTGCTTACCTTTGATGTCGAAGTAAATAACAGTTAATGGTCTTTGAGGCCTGAATTTAGCAATCAATAACAATTGCTCATATTCAAAATGATTAGATAAATCAAAATTGGTTAACTCGTAATTACCATCTTTATAAATTGATATGATTTGATCTTCGCCAGAAAAATTACCTACGTAATTGCCATGTTCAGCCGTATTTAATCTTCCTATTGCTGCATCATACCAAATATCAATTCCACCTAAAGTAGAAACACCTTTTTGTTTTAGTTTGATACTCTTAACCAAGTATTTACTTACAATGTTACCTTGTACAGATCTTCCTTTTATAGCTAAGCTAGAAAAGTCGAAATCGAAGCTTAATTTTCTAGCATGACTTAATGGACTAAGTGTAATTCCAACAATTTCAGCTTCTCCAGATGGATTTGATGTGAAGTATAGGATTCTTGAGCCATTTGTGCCCTGAGTTAAATCGTATTCTTTATCTCTGGTAATACCTGTTACAGCAAATCTCTTTGCATAACTTACTTTGGTTTTACCATCTAAATAAATAAGATTATAGATTCT
>JAIYDG010000430.1 GCA_027487625.1 Bacteroidota bacterium | reverse complement strand
CAAAAACCACTTCGTAATGAAGATAAGGCTGATGACAATTCTTTAATTGCTTTATTCAAGCTCTTATCGCCCGAACATCTTTTAAAACTGCCTTTCACCAACGATAGCAATAGTTTAGACAAACGCTTCTACACAGAACTGCTGCACATTATCGGACTTACAGAGACCAAAGAAGGTAGTAAGAAACTAATTAACCGAAACAAAGCCGAAGAACGCCATACCGGAACCATTCTCGAAGATGCAATTATTCAACTTGATAGCCTTGATAAGATAAGCCGATTAGATAAGCCAAGTCAGTATGGAAACACTCAACAAGAAAGACTTTTTACCATTGCACTTGAACTAGCAATTACTTGGATAAACCGTATTTTGTTTTTGAAGTTGTTAGAAGCACAACTGATTACTTATCACAAAGGAGATTCATCTTATGCTTTTCTTAATCTTGATAAAATAAAAAGTTATGACGACCTAAATAGCCTGTTTTTTCAGGTATTGGCGCGTAAGTATGAAGATAGAAACGAAGATGTAAAAAAGCTTTTTGACAAAGTTCCCTACCTCAACTCTTCCTTATTTGAGCCAACAGAAATAGAGCAAGTCACCTTGTTTATCAGCAACCTAAAAGATGATAAAACCATTCCTATTCATTCCCAAAGTGTACTCAAAGACAAACAAGGTAAAAAACGCACGGGCAAGCTCACAACCCTTCAATATTTATTTGAGTTTTTAGATGCTTACGACTTTGGTGCAGAAGGCGGTTCTGCTATTCAAGAGGATAACAAAACACTCATTAACGCTTCTGTTCTTGGTTTAATTTTTGAGAAAATAAATGGTTATAAAGACGGTTCATTTTTCACTCCAGGATTCATTACCATGTACATGTGTCGCGAAACCATTCGAAAGGCTGTTGTGCAAAAATTCAATGAAACCAAAAAATGGAGTTGTGAAACACTCAATGAATTATACGATAAAATTGAAGACCGTAAAGAAGCCAATCAAATTGTAAACAGCATCAAAATATGCGACCCAGCTGTGGGCTCTGGCCACTTTTTGGTTTCGGCTCTGAATGAAGTAATTGCAGTTAAAAACGACTTGAAAATTCTTCAAGACCGAGATGGAAAACGCTTAAAAGAATACCAAGTAGAAGTAGTAAATGATGAATTAATTGTAACCGACGACGAAGGCGAACTATTTGAATACAACCCAAGCAACAAAGAAAGTCAACGCATACAAGAAACACTTTTTCATGAAAAACAAAGCATTATTGAAAACTGTCTTTTTGGTGTTGACATCAACTCAAACTCAGTAAAAATATGCCGTTTGCGTTTGTGGATTGAGTTATTGAAAAACGCCTATTACAAAAACAAAACAGAGCTGGAAACCCTTCCTAATATTGACATCAACATCAAATGCGGAAACTCATTAGTAAGCCGTTTTGCCATTGATGCAGACCTAAAACAAGCTTTGAAAAAAAGCAAAGGCAAATGGAGCATCGATACATATCGTATTGCTGTTGACACTTACCGAAACGCAGAAAACAAGGAACAAAAAAGAGAAATGGAACGCCTGATTGCCGACATCAAATCGGATTTTAGGAGTGAAATCTCATCTAATGACCCCAAGGTTTTAAAGCTCCGAAAATTGAGCGGAGAATTGTACCAATTAACCAACCAAGTTCAATTGTTTGAGAAAAGCAAAAAAGAAAAAGCCGATTGGAACCAAAAGGTATCAAAACTCACAGAAGAAGCTCAAAAACTAGAAACTGAAATTGAAGAAATAAAAGCAAATAAAATTTATGAAAATGCTTTTGAATGGCGTTTTGAATTTCCTGAAGTGCTGAATGATAATGGCGATTTTGTGGGCTTTGATGTGGTAATAGGAAATCCGCCTTATCTTAGAGTTAGAGAGGAATCAGAGCAAGTTAGAAACTACTATTTTGACAATTATTCAGTTTCAGAAAACCAATTAGACCTATATCACTTATTTATTGAAAAGTCTTTTGCAATTTCAAAAAAAGAAAGTTTTCATTCTTTAATTGTTCCAAATGCCTTTTTAGCAAATCAAAACAACATTAGATTAAGGCTATTCATTCTTGCTAATTTCTCATTGCATAGAATAATTGAAGTTAAAGAAGATGTTTTTGAAGAAGCATCAGTAGAAGTATTGATTTTCATATTTAGTAAACCTCGTGTTTTAGCACATAGTCAATATTTCATTGCACAAAAGGGCAATTTCTACTTCAATAACAGTTTTGATGCTAATGCATTCCAAAACACACCTAACAACAACTTTACAGTTACCGTTGACAAGAAAAGACAAGATATTATTATGAAAATGCTTGATAAGTCTGTAAAATTATCTGATTTGTTCAACACAATATCTGGCATTAAAGAATATCAAGTTGGGAAAGGGAAACCTCCTCAAAATGATGCACAAGTAAAAGGAAAGGTTTTTAATGCAAATAGCAAATTTGATGACACTTATCTACCAGAACTAAGGGGGAAAAATTTATCAAAGTACTCTTTTACTTGGGAAAACGAATATATAAGTTATGGAGCGTGGTTAGCCGAACCAAGAACTCCTGAATTTTTTGAAGGTGAAAAAATTTTAATCCGGCAAATTCCAGCAAAAGAATCTCTGATAGCTTCTTATATCAAAGAAACTTTTGTTGTTGACCAAACTGCATACATCGCAAAACCAAAATCGGAAGTAGACCTTTTATTCTATCTCGGAATACTAAACTCAAAACTACTTTTTTGGTATTTTCAGAATATCAATAATGAGTTCGACCAATTGTTTCCAAAAATTAAAGTGAAGGAATTTAACGCATTGCCATTGCCAAAAGAAGAACTAGTAAATGGAGAAATATCACATATTGTAAAAAACATTATTGATTTTAAAGAAAGAGATAAAAAATCAGATATTTCAAACATTGAATCCCAAATAGACCAATTGGTTT
>JAIYDG010000088.1 GCA_027487625.1 Bacteroidota bacterium | reverse complement strand
TAATTGGTTATTTACCAAGATAAATTGGTTGTTATTGTTTGATGAACCATTAAAGAATGAGTAATTGAATAAATCACCTGCATCTTCATCGGTAGTGCTTAAGATACCAACCAATGAGCCAGATGTTCTATTCTCAGCAATTGAATTGTTTGATAATGACAATTGTGAAGGTGCATCATTTGAATCAATAACAGAGATGTTCATTTGTTTTTCAAAACTTCCACCTTTACCATCATTTACTTGTAGTCTGATTGAATAAGCTGATTTAGTTTCGTAATCAAATTTGGTATTTGTTCTTAATTCATTTCCGTTGATATTAAAGAAAGAATTGTCTGTTGAACCAGCTCCTGAAACAAAACTATAACTGAAACTATTAGTAGCATCTTCATCAGTTGCAGTTAATTTGCCAATAACAGTTCTCGAAGCCATGTTTTCATTGATGCTTGAATTATCTAATAAGATGTTAGTTGGTGCATCATTTTTATCGATTATACTAATAGGCACAATTTGATCATAAGTCAAACCTCCATTATCTGTAACTCTTATTCTGATACTTGCATTTGAAACAGTTTCATAATTAAATATCTGATTGCTGAATAATGAATCAGTTCTAATTTGAAAAAGTGAATTTGAAGAAGAACCAGCTCCATTTACCAAACTATAAACTGAGCTTGAATTTTGGTCAGGATCTATTGAAGATAACAAACCAATGAAAGTACTTGAAACAGCATTCTCTTCAACAGATGTATTAGAAACAGACAAACCAGAAGGAGCATCATTACTATCTAAAATAGAGATCGCAAATTGTTTTTCGAAAACACCTGCATTTCCATCATTGGCTTGAATTTGTATCACATAATTTGATTTAGCTTCAAAATCAAAAACACCATTTGTTCTTAATTGATTACCAGAAATGAAAAAGCTAGCATTGTTATTATTACTACTATTAACTAATGAATAAACCAAGTTAGAATTGGCATCTTCATCTGTACCAGTAATGATTCCTATTAAACTATTAGCAGGTCTATTTTCTTTAATAGTTGAAATGTTTAAACTGATTTGATTTGGAGCATCATTGGCGTCTAGTACAGATACAGTAAATACCTTACTAAACGTACCACCATTGCCATCATTCGATTGAATTCTGATTGAATAACTTGCATTCAATTCATAGTTAAATGAAGCAGCTGTTCTTAACTGATTTCCAGTTATAACAAACAATGAATTATTTGTTGCACCAGCACCCGGAACTAATGAATATGTAAATACATTTCCAGTATCAGGATCAACACTACTAAAGCTACCAATTAAAGTTCCTTGAGCTTGATTCTCTTGAACCAAATTATTACTCAATGTGATATCTGTTGGTGCATCATTACCATTCACTACTCTTATTACAAAAGCCTTTTCTACAAACAAACCACTATTGGTAGAACGAATGCGAATATTAAATGTATTAATGATTTCAAAATCTAAAACCTGAGCACTAAATACTGAATCGTTTCGGATGAAGAAAGAGCTATTATGTGTGCTACCTGTGCCCGAAACCAATGAGTAAACAAATGTTCCTGATGCATCTTGGTCGATTGTACTTAACTGACCAATAAACGCGTCTGTAGTTTGATTTTCGGAAATTGTTGGACTATTTAAAACAATATCAGAAGGAGCATCATTTGAATCTAAAATACTAATTTGAAATTGTTTGCTAATTGTTCCACCATTGCCATCTGAACTGCTAACTTGAATAAAGTAAACAGACTTATTTTCATAATTTAAAGCAGCTTGTGTTCTTAGTTGATTTCCTACAATTAGGAATGAAGAATTATCAGTACCAGCAACAGCATCAAAAGTATAAGTATGATTTGAAGCGGCATCAACATCAGTAGAACTGAACAAACCAATTAAGGTATTTGAGGCTACATTTTCTTTTACAGAAGCATTACTTAAACTGATATTACTTGGTGCATCATTGGCATCTGTAACAGTAATTGCAAATACTTTTTCAAAAATTCCACCATTGCCATCAGAAGTTCTCACTCTTATAGAGTAAGAAGTTTTAGTTTCAAAATCAAAAACAGAATTTGTTCTCAGTGTATTGCCAACGATTGAAAATGAATTGTTATCAGTAGCACCAGAACCTGAAATCAAACTATAAGTAAAACTAGATTGAGCATCTTGATCTGTTGTAGAAAAACTTCCCACAGTTGAACCAACACTTTGACTTTCTGCAATGGCACTTGAGTTTAAGGTAATATCAGATGGAGCATCATTGGCATCTAAAATAGTTAATGAAAAAGATTGTTGAATACTTGCAGCACTTGCATCTGTAGAAGACAATCTTACTGAATAAGTAGAAAGTAATTCCTGATTAAAAACCACATTAGTAAACAAACTATCATTTCTTACAAAAAATGATGAATTACCTGCACTACCTGAACCATTCACCAAAGCATAAATAAAAGATGTTTGATTTTGGTCTGGGTCGTTTGTGCTTAATTTAGCAACAAATGTACCTGCATTTAAATTTTCAAAAACAGATAAACCACTTAATCCAATTGATAAAGGAGCATCATTGCTATCCGTTACATTTAATAAAAATTGTTTAGAAACTGTACCGCCAAAACCATCATTCGATTGAATAAAAACCGAATATGTTTGTCTTGTTTCATAATCAAAAGCAATATTCGAACGCAATTGGTTACCTACGATCTGAAAATTTGAATTATCGTTACCACCAGTATTTACAAAAGAATAAGCAAATTGTGAACCTGCATCTTCATCGCTGGTAGCCAGTGTTGCAACCAAACTTCCAATACCTCTGTTCTCTGCAAATGATGCCGCAGATGAAGAGCCATTAATAAGGATATTTGAAGGATTATCATTTACATTTCTTACCATGATAACAATGGCTCTATCATAGAAATTATTAGAAGCATCTCTTACTCTCACTCTAATTCCATAAGTTGATTTTGCTTCAAAATT
>JAIYDG010000631.1 GCA_027487625.1 Bacteroidota bacterium | reverse complement strand
TACTTGGGGGTCTAAAACACCCCAAACTTTTTAACAATTTTATTAATTAGTTTTTTTTCAAATTCTCATTTGAAACGCGATAATTTTAAGGGAAAATGCAAGTTTTCTCGCGAAATTATCGCCAATTTTTTTCACTTTTTTGATCTAAAAGGTTCAAAAAATCATGACCGCAAGAATAAGTTAACGTTTCCAACGGAAGAAATTAATGTCACAAGAAAGGGGAAGGAAATATGAGTAATAACAGGTGGTCAATTAAAATATAAAACGAGAAATAGGATTTTATGTTGAACAATTTAACCAACACTAGAGGGGGTTAGTAGTAAGATAATCATGGAAAATAAGATAAGGCTAATTTTATAGTAATTAACAGGATAAGGATAGGTTAGTAAATTAATTAGATACTTCTCGGTAGACAGAGGGATCGTTACGTTAAAACATAGGAGGTAGTGAGTATTTAAAGTAGAGAATATTCGAGTAAAAAGGCAAAAGAAATTCAAATTAGCTAGATACTTTTAGTTAGGTATTACCAAGGCCAGAAACGGAAACCATTAACCCGGTGCGTCTAAGACGAAAAGAGTCTAGTCAAACGTTAGCATGAGTTTTCAGATATAATAATAAGATCACAGTAACATGTAACCACCTCCTTCCACAGGGGTTACTCTTTATTGAAAGGGATTTATTTCCCGCTAAACATCTAAAAATAAGAAAGATTACTCACCAGTTTCGTTATTGGACTCATCTCGTAGTTTATTACGAATCATTCGTTCATAGGCCGACGACACAAATCCATGCCCAATTCCAATTAAGATAGGTACCATCAGGGACGCAAACAACCAGAATAACTCATCATTGCTGTCCCCCTCCCCTCCTTGCATGGGTGTCGAGTCCATAGGGCAGGTGCAGGTCAGATCAGGAGCAAAGGTCGTTGCCGGAGTTAGTTCAGGCATGCGGGAGATTGAGGTCGTCGTAGTTGCCGAAACAACCGGTAGGGCAGCACTCAGGGTGCTTGAGGTAGACAGACCAATGCCATCAATACCATCTAGCTCCGTGTTAACAGAAACCTCCCATGCCGGACCTGGCGTAGAAGTTGTAAAGATGGGAGGCGACTCAGTCACCTCCTCAGAACTCAAAATAAAGTTTGAGTTTCGATACATTTCTAAAAATAAAAGCGATATTTTCCGGAATTAATCGATAATTTACAAAGACAACCAAAGTAATTCCGTAAAAAGTAACATAAAAATTGAATTCGGAAAGAAATTACGATTGAATTCAGAAATATTGCTTACCGAAAAGATTCAAAAAGACGAAAAAACTTAAAAAAGTTATTCCGGCGGCTTGCATTGAAAGTTTTAACAGCTTTTGCAGAACAAATTTGAGAAAATTTGGTACGTGTACCAACGTTGAAAATCTGAACACAAATGATGCTGGAAAAACCATTTTCCAGGCAAGTCTTGACTTGACCGAGTACTTTCAGAAAACGGATTTACTTGAAAGCCGGGGCGCTTAACAAAAGTTCGAAAAGACCAAAATTCATAATTCAAAAACTAAAATAAATTGATTAAAACACCTAAATAGTAAAGTAAAAATACCCAAATTAATTTCGGAAGACAGAAATTAAAATTAAAATAGCATTGCAACATAAGAAATCAGAAAATTATACCAAAAATTTAGACACGAGATTACGCAATTCGAACTATTTTTGTGCGCTTCGTTTCAAACCAGAATCTGAAATTTGAAGACGCTAACAGTCCCTGGAACACGTCTCTTAACTTTTTACACCCCCATTTCAAAGTAATCACATTTTTACTAAAATAGGCAATAAAATAAGTGACTTTTTATTAGGAACTAGGACTAACGAGTAAAATAAAAACAAGCAAAAATTTAAGAAAGTAAAAGATTTATTTTCATATCAAAATTATAAAATTATAGCTAGAATAGACTAAACAAATTAGACAATAAAAATTCAATGATTAGGCTGATGTTGTTGTTGGAGTTGTAGTTGTTGTAGTTTAAGTTCTACTGAACGCCGAGCAACTTCATCCCGGGACTCGATTTTTCTCTCACGAGACACCCTCTTTGGCACTTTCCATTGTTGATTGGGGTTGTTGTGCTGGTTTTGTTGATTTTGAGATCCATCCATTTTTTAATTATTAATTGAAATATTAATTAAAAAATCAAAGCTACTTTCAACATGAAGCTTGGAAAATATAAAGATGGCGTCATCTAAACTTCAAAACATACCTTAGATATCTATGGGACCGCAAAACAAAGCCAAAATTTGAACAAAAACATAGAGACATCTAGAAAGCTCAAAAATGAAATACTGAAACCGGATTTAAACTAAAAATTGAAATAGCTTTTTACGAACCAATTAAATAAAATAAAACCAATTCACTGCAAAGACAATTTATTTGTAAAACAGATCATTTTCCATATTAATAATATCAAAGCAAACTGAACGAAGTGAAGTCTTGATGGTCGCTAGCTCCATTTTGATTGTCGAAATTTCTCCTAGGCCTAGGAATAGGCCGAACAGGTTCGACAGGCGGAGTGAAGAGAGGTCGGTAGTAAGGATTCCTAG
>JAIYDG010000159.1 GCA_027487625.1 Bacteroidota bacterium | reverse complement strand
TAAGCAAAAGCCTTTCATCATCGAAGGCGATTTTTTATGCCCTGACACTTGCTCATAAATATAGCCATATTGCATAAACATTACTAAATGAATTTAACACTTTAAATTACAAGAATCGACATACTATTACTTTTGAAAACCAATTTTAATACTGGCAGAATTCCAAGCCAGCCGCCAGTCGCCAGCTGCCAAAGGCCTAATAATTTAATATTGCTTCAATAATAAAATCAATTTGAACCTCATCCATTTCAGTGTGAATGGGTATTGAAATTACCTCACCACATAGTTTTTCGCTTACTGTTAAATCGCTGCCTATTCTACATATATTTTTAAATGCATTTTGAAAATGAATTGGAAGCGGATAATAAACCATGCTTGGAATGCCTTCAGATTTCAAATGATTTCGTAATGCATCTCTGTTTCCGTTTTTAAGTTTTAATGTATATTGATGAAAAACATGACTTGAGAATTCACTTCTTTTAGGAATCAAAAGATTTGGATGTTTAGCTAAATTTGAGTCATAATAATCAGCAACTTTGATTCTAGAATGTTCAAAAGATTTTAAATGCTTCAACTTTACACGAAGAATCGCTGCTTGCAGAGCATCTAATCTAGAATTAAGTCCGATTATATCATGTTTATACTGAACTTTTTGACCATGATTGGCAATCATTCGAATCTTTTCTGCTAATTCAGAATCGTTTGTAAACAATGCACCACCATCACCAAAACAACCTAAATTCTTTGATGGAAAAAATGAAGTTGTTCCGATATTTCCAATAGTACCTGCCATTTTACGACTCCCATCAGCAAAAGTATAATAAGATCCAATTGCCTGTGCAGTATCTTCAATTACAAATAAATTGTGCTTGTTGGCTAGTTTAAGTAAAGGCTCGATGTCAACACATTGCCCAAATAAATGCACAGGAACGATTGCCTTTGTTTTAGAAGTTATTGCATTTTCAACCAAAGAAACATTTAGATTAAAAGTATCTTCATAAACATCTACCAAAACTGGAATTAAACCCAATAATGCAATAACTTCTGCTGTTGCTGCGTATGTAAATGCTGGTAAAATAACTTCATCACTAGGTTTTAAATCGAGTGCCATCATTGCTATCTGAAGTGCATCTGTTCCATTGGCACATGAAACTACATAAGAACCACCTATAAAATCAGAAAGTTCATTTTCGAAAGCAGAGACATGAGTTCCCTTTATAAAAACTCCAGAATCTAAAACTTCTTGTATAGCCTCATCAATTTCAGGTTTTAATCTTTGGTACTGACTTTTCAAATCAACCATTTGAATAGCTTTTTCCATTTATTTTATCCTCCTCACTTTTCCATCTGTTAATTCATAAACATTGCCAGTAGCATTGCAGGTCGCCGTATTGTTTGAATCAAAAATCAATTTATCTCCATATTCAGAAACCCATCCAATTTGTCGGGAAGGATTTCCAACGAATAGTCCATAATCAGGTATATCATTAATAACAACGGCACCAGCGCCAATCATGGCAAATTTTCCTATTGTTACACCACAAACTATTGTAGCATTTGCACCAATACTAGCCCCTTTTTGAACGATAGTTTTTTTATATTCTTCTTTTCGATTAACAGCACTTCTTGGATTGATAACATTGGTAAAAACCATACTTGGACCTAAAAACACATCATCTTCACAAATAACTCCAGTATAAATAGAAACATTGTTTTGAACTTTTACATTGTTTCCCAAAACAACTTGGGGCGAAACCACCACATTCTGACCAATATTACAATTTTCACCAATGGTACAATTAGACATGATATGCGAAAAATGCCAGATTTTGGTTCCTGTTCCAATCTCACATGGCAAATCAATAAATGTAGATTCGTGAACAAAATAGTTTTTAGCAATCTCAGACATGTTTCAAATTAAATATATTCTAGTAATTGTTAGGAGTTTTTTATTTTGAATGAATTAATCTTAATAAATTACTGCTTTAAACTGATTATTAAATTAATCTAGAAAACATTTGAGATTTAATGCTTTCAATTAATCAGTTACATTTTGTTGATGTTTTACAAAACCAAAAACTTCAATTTGATAAATTGTTACCCTAAAAACAATTGTTTAACCCATGAAAATTAAGTCCCTAATATTTTCATCTTCAAAATAAATTGATTTCCTGAAACTTCTTGGGCGTTTAGGGATTTCCTTAATTTTATCTAATAATTCGTTTTTAAATTTTCTAGCTCTTGTAGGGCTGTCTAAAGAAATAAATTTAATCTGATTTTCAAGTCTTGTAACAAATGTATCTTTAAATACTATTTTCATGACTTTTAATAATTTTCTCCAGTCTATCTTCTAACTGATCCAAATTATAAAATGAGGCTTCTTCATTTAAGATTCCAGTCAACTCATTTTTAAGGTAAATTTGATTTGATTCAAAATCTGATTTATTATCTAAGATTTCAATTTCACTTTTTTTGAACTTACTAAGTAAATTAATTAGGCTATCATAAACCTCATCTTTGACTTTTAACTTAATAATCTGCATAAATTTTGACTTAATAAGCAAATATAATAAAATTAAAACTACAAGCTATTCCATATGCAAACCTTGGCTTTGGGCATAAATGAAATTTAAAATAAGACGACAATCACTCAAATGATCATTATATATTAAATCTCAAAAAATCTTAATACCTAAAACTCAACATTTCTATCAAATCTTCTACTCTCAATTCACATTTTCTCGTTTCACATCCATCCCCTAACATCTCAAAACAATTTTCAAAAAAAAATCTTACTTTCGCTTCGTGAATCAAACTCAATCTGAAAAACTACTTTGGTACGTACTTTACACTGCCCCACGCGCCGAAAAAAAGGTTCAAATTGAACTTCAAAAAAAAGGATTCAAAACTTTTTTACCTGTTCAAAGGACACTCAAACAATGGAGTGACCGTAAAAAATGGATTGAAGAACCTATATTTAAAAGTTATATTTTTATTGAAACAGAACTAGAAAAAAACTATTACGATATTCTCAATACAAATGGTATTGTAAAATTCATTAATTTTGAAAAAAAACCGGTTGTAGTTAATTATAAAGAAATTGAAACCATTCAATTACTTCTTGGCTATACAGAGGGTATCGAAGCTACTGATGAAATTTTTGAAATTGGTCAAAAAGTAGATGTAATTGCTGGTCCACTTTTGGGCCTAAATGGATTATTGGTTCAAAAAAATGGAAGCCACCAATTTTTGATGGAACTTGAAACTATTCATCAAAAAATCCTTATTAATATTCCTTCAAATTTTCTTAGGATTGTAGCTGAATAATGAAGAAAACCACATTTATTGTTATTGGTTATGGGCATATTGGCAAACGACATGCTGATGTCATAATACAAAATCCTGAATGTCAATTATTAGCTATAGTAGACAACAATCCTGTTCAAAGAAATAAACATCTACAATCACCCTTAAAAGAAATTCCATTTTTCGAGGATTTAGCTTCTTATTTCGATAGCTCATTTATAAAACCAGATGTTGCTTGTATTTGTCTGCCCAACGGATTACATGCAGAATTTGCCATACGTTTACTCAATGAAGGCATTCATACATTGATTGAAAAACCAATGTGCCTTACTAAAACTGATGGTTTAAAAATCATAAGTGCAGCCGAAAAGAACAATAAAAAAGTATTTGTTGTAAAACAAAATCGCTATTCACCGCCATCTCTTTGGATGAAAGAAATGATTGATTCGAATAAACTGGGTAAATTATTCATGGTACAAATCAATTGTTTTTGGAACAGAGATGAGCGTTATTATCAACCTAAGACTTGGAGAGGCTCAAAAGATTTAGATGGAGGAACCTTATTTACCCAATTTAGTCATTTCGTTGATATCATGTATTGGGTTTTTGGGGATATTAAAAATATTCAATCCAGATTTTACAACTTCAATCACCATGAACTCACAGAATTTGAAGATTCTGGAATTATCTCTTTTGATTTTGTTAAAGAAGGAAGCGGAACTTTACAATACAGCACTTCTATTTATGACAAAAACCTAGAAAGTAGTATGACCATAATAGGAGAAAACGGGTCATTCAAAATTGGAGGACAGTATATGAATGAAATCACCTATTGTCATATAAAAAACTACGAAATGCAAAAACTTCCAGAAACCAATCTACCCAATAATTATGGCAGTTACCAAGGAAGTGCATCCAACCACCAGTATGTATTTGAGAATATTATTTCTACTTTAAAAGGAGAAAGTTCAATCGCCACCAATGCCGAAGATGGCTTGATGGTAGTTGATATGATTGAAAGAATGTATTGGGCGGAAAAGAATTAACAAAATTGAATTGATTTTAAACAATTTTTCATCATTAACCAATTTAAAAGCCAAAACCACCACTTATCCAAAAATTGCAATTTAGGAAAATCAAAATTCCAAAAATAAAACTCCTAAATAGTAGTGATTCTGTGACTTAATTAAGAAAGAGAGCATTTAAATTCAAATAATCACAAAAGCTTAACCTGCAACTATTAATTTTTGCTTTGTTTTCAACTCTCAGGGCTTATTTTTGCAGGATTCTGAATAATTACACAATTGTTTAATAATCAGTTAAAATAAAAATATTTCAATAAATGAAAATGAATAAATTATCAAAAGTCCTTTTTTTGATTGTTCCAATAATCTTTTTAATGCAGTCATGCATTGGAAATAAAGATTATATATATCTTCAGAATAAAGGTGATAAAAGTAACGATACTGCTAATACTTTTACAATTCAAGCCAGTGACTACCATTTAAAACCGGGAGATATCTTACATATTAAAGTTGTGACAGAAGATGAAAAAATGAACTCCGCTTTTAATCCTCTTACTTCAGGAAATATGAATATGATGCAACAACAAGGAGCAGGAACTCCATTTTACATCATGGGATACAGTTTAGATAAAAATGGGATTTTGGATTTGCCTTATATTGGAAAAATCGAATTAAAAGGAAAAACTATTGATGAGGCTAAAAGTCTATTAGAAAATGAAGCCAAAAAGTATTTCAAAAACTTTTTTATCCAAATAAAAATTGCAGAATTCAGGTTTAGCATTTTAGGCGCCGTAAACAAACCAGGTCAGTTCTATTTTATGGTGAACAAATTAAATATTCTTGAGGCATTGGCAATGTCAGGTGATGTGAATGAAATAGCAAAAAGAAATAAACTAACTTTAATTCGTGAGATTGATGGGAAAACCCATTTATACAATATCAATTTAACCGATCGAGATTTATTGAACTCCCCCTATTTTTACGTTCATCCAAATGATATAATTTATGTTCAACCTGTTAAATCAAGAAGTTTAGGTAACTTAAGTAATTTTCAGGGAACCTTATCAGCTGTTCTGCCTATCTTCAGTACATTTTTACTGGTCTTAAATACATACATTATTCTTCAAAATATTAAATAATTCTAATGGAAAATAATTCAAACCAACCAAATTTTGTTGATCAAAGTATTGAATCATCAATTAACTTTAAAACAATAGTTGGTAGATTTCTCGGTTACATGCCTTATTTTATTGTATCTGTTTTTGTTGGATTATCAGTAGCATTTTTAGTCAATCGTTATTCAACCGAAAAATATACTGTTAAATCTCAATTCCTTATCAAAGAAAAAAGTGGTAGAGGATTGGATGGAATGGATAACTTTTTACAGGGAATGCAATTGGTAAATTCAAGTAAATCAATTGAAAATGAAATTGGATTGATGCGTTCAAGAATCATCGTTCAGGAAACATTGAAAAATTGTGATTTTAATATTTCCTATTATGGTGCAGGTAGTATCAAAAACCAGGATTTATATCCAAATCAACCATTTGTTGTTGCAATTGATTCAAACCATCTTCAAACTTTTGAATTAAAGTATAGGATTAAAATCATTAATACTAATAGCTTTATACTTGAGGTAAATCCTGAAAAGCAAAAATTTACTCAACTAGTTCCTGCCAATAAACAAATCTTAAATGTACCATTAAAGGTTCTAAAAAAAGAGTACAAATTTAATGAAACAATTGAAGCTGATAATTTCAGGTTTCAAATTCTGGTTACAATACCCGAATTAATTGTTCCTGAGGCGGAATTTTACTTTATTTTTAATTCTTTTGGCTCATTGGTTAGAAAATATGCGGGTTCTTATGATATCAAAACTATTAATAAACAAGCCAGTATAGTTGATATTTCAAAGGAAACCTCTGAACCTGCAAAGGATGTAAAATTCATCAATAATTTGATGCAGACTTATATCCAAAAAGACCTTTCAGACAAAAATCAGATTTCGGTTAATACCATCCAATTCATTGATAAATATTTAATCAGCATTACAGATTCTCTTCAGTTTTTTGAAGACAAACTTCAATCTTTTAGAATGAATAATAAACTGGTTGATTTAGGTGTTCAGGGGAAAAATTTAATGGATAATCTTTTTGACCTGGAAAACCGTAAATCAGAGGAAGAAATCAAGCAAAAATATTATGACTATTTGCACGATTATATCAAAAAGAATAAAGACCTGAATAAAATTATTGCTCCTAGTATCATGGGTATTGGAGACCAACTATTGAACCAGTTGGTTGGAAGACTTTCTCAATTGTATAGTGAAAAACAAATTATAGAACAAAGTTCAGAAAAACTTAATCCAGCCTTGATTGAAAAAGAAAAAGGAATTGAAGCCGTTAAGTCTACCATAATTGAAAACTTAAATAGCATCAAAGCAAGTTCTAAAATTATGGTTGGAGAATTGGTTAGCAGAATCAAAGAGTTTGAGGCAACTGCTATGACTTTACCTGAAAAAGAACAAAAGCTTTTAACTATTGAAAGAAAATATAAGTTAAACGATAAATTGTTAACTTATTTATTAGAGAAAAAAGCAGAAGCAGGTATTGCAGGTGCATCAAATATTTCTGACAATAGAATTGTCGATTATGCGATGGTTGGTTCGAAAATTTCACCTAAAAACAGTGCAAACTATTTAATTGGATTAGTCGCTGGAATTGTTATTCCTCTATTAATTGTATTTGGAATGGAATTCTTTGATTCTAGAATTAATAATCACTCAATACTTCAAGGAATTACAAGAATTCCTGTTATAGGAAATATCCCACATAACAATAAAAATTCGGCCTTAGTTATTGCAAATCATCCGAAATCAGTAGTTTCTGAGAGTTTCCGAAATCTTCGTTCCAATATTAATTATATGGGACAATCAAAAGGAAAAGATGAAAATACAACTATACTCATTACTTCAACAGTTTCCGGTGAAGGAAAAACATTTGTAAGTATGAATATTGCATCGGTTTTGGCAATTGGTGGTTACAAAACCTTATTGATTGGGGTGGATTTACGTAAACCGAAAATTTTCCAGGATTTTAAACTAGATAATAGTATTGGTATTTCTAATTATATCATTGGAAAAGCAAGTAAAAACGAAATTGTCCAGCCTACAAATCTTGAAAATCTTTCTATTATCACTTCAGGTCCAACTCCTCCAAATCCTTCGGAGTTAATCATGTCTGATGCATTTAAAGACTTGTTAAAAGAACTAAAATCTGAATTTGATTATATTATTCTAGATACACCTCCTATTGGTTTGGTTGCTGATGGTTTGGATTTGATGCAACATGCTGATATTATTTTATACATGGTAAGACAAAGAATCTCTCGTAAAAATTACCTTACCATGATTAATGAAATTCATAATAAAGAAAGAGAAAAGAGTATTGGTTTGGTATTTAATGATATCAACTTTGCTTCTGTCTATGGATATGGATATGGTTCTTATGGATATGGATACGGACAAGCCAACTATGGTTCTTATGGTTATGGCGGATATGGTTACGGATACGGATATGGTTATGGATATGGTTATGGATATGGATATGGTAACTATGGAGACGTAGAAACAGAGAAAAAACCACTTTGGAAAAGAATCTTAGGATTATAAAAAGAATCCCCTTGCTCTATCTGAACAAGGGGATTTTTTTTGAAATTATCTTATATAAAAAAGGAAACGTTTAAATAAGAAAAGGGATAAAACTCATTCTTTTCTAACATAGTTTAATCGATACTTTGAATTATCCTCGAAGCATGAATTTGATATTATTTCTACTCAAAATACCTTTGAAATTGGACCTAAATTCAGTTTTCAAAAAGGACTTTAGTTCCAGTATGCTTAACTAATGAAATTTCAAAATTATGAGATCTTTTATGCATCAGAACGAATTCCAATGCACAATCTGAATTTAAAAAAGTCTATATAATTAGTAGGAAATTGGGGCGAAAAATGAGCTAAGAACTAACTCATAAAAACAAAAACGGACGCGAACCTTTGGTTCGCGTCCGTTTTGTGAAAGCGCTTTAAATCAATTTTGGGAGTATGTCATTATATCATCCTAAACTGATTATTAATATTTTTTTTTTTAAAACGTACTTCTATTTCTCATTTAATTTTACTCTAATCATTCATTTTATAAAAAATACAATGCGTAGGAAAACTAAAAATATGAGTGAATAAAATAACATCCTGAATGTTTAAGAAAGTACAGACTTCATAACCTGAATAACTCTGTTTAAATCTTCTTGTGAAAGATTAGAACCAGATGGTAAACAAAGTCCATTTTCAAATAATTTCTCAGCAGTACCATCACCATAAAATGGTGCATTGGCAAATACAGGCTGCAAGTGCATTGGTTTCCACAAAGGTCTACTTTCGATGTTTTCTGCATCTAAAGCCAACCTAATATCTTCTCTACTAATGCCGCCTTTTGTTTTTGCCGGATCAACTGAGATACAAGTTAACCATCTATTAGAAAATGCTCCTGAATTTTCTTCTAAAAACGCTATTCCATCGAAGCCTGCTAAATGAGTTTTATAAAACTCATAATTTTTTCTGCGTTGATTTACCCTGTCTTGCAAAACAAGCATTTGACCTCTTCCAATACCGGCTGCTATGTTACTCATTCTGTAATTATAACCAATATGAGAATGTTGGTAATGAGGAGCATTATCACGGGCTTGGGTTGATAAAAATCTAGCCATTTTAATATGTTCCTCCTTATTAGATATAAGCGCACCACCACCTGAAGTAGTAATGATTTTATTTCCATTAAAAGACAAAACACCAAAATTGCTAAATGAACCACAGGCTTTTCCATTCAAGGAAGAACCTAAAGCTTCTGCTGCATCTTCAATAATTGGCACTTCATAGGCTGCAGCAATTTTCAAGATTTCATCCATTTTAGCTGGCATACCATATAAATGAACAGGAATTATGGCTTTTGGCTTTATTCCTTTTGATTTTAAATCTTGAAGGGCTGCTTCTAAATATTCAGGACTCATGTTCCAAGTATCTTTTTCTGAATCGATAAAAACAGGAGTAGCACCTTGGTAAACAATTGGATTTGCCGAAGCACTAAAGGTAAAACTTTGACATATCACATAATCACCAGCACTTACACCTAACATGATTAATGATAAATGAATGGCAGCAGTTCCTGATGATAAAGCGGCAGCATAACCTGTACCTGTAAAAGTAGCTAGGTCTTTTTCGAAGCCATCTACATTTGGACCAAGTGGGGCTACCCAATTGCTATCGAAAGCTTCTGTTACAAATTCTCTTTCTTTCCCTCCCATATGCGGAGATGAAAGCCATATTTTTTCTTTATTCATATCGTTTTTTTTACAATTGCCGGTACTCCAACTGCAATAGAATTATCCGGAATATTTTTTGTTACAACGGCGCCAGCACCAATTTTACAATTATTACCAATTTGTACACCAGGTAAAATTATTGCACCAGAACCAATTAAGGTACCATCGCCAATTTTAACATTACCAGAAATACTCACATTGTACATGATAGAAACAAAATCACCCAAAATTGAATCATGACCAATAATACTTCTTGCATTAATTAAGGTATGATTCCCGACTTTGACTTCACAAGAAATGACTACATCAAATCCAAAAATACAGCCTATTCCTATTTGAGCTGAGTTATGCTGTTTAACTGATTCCGAAATTAAATTAATGAATTTTTGATTGCTAGTTAATCTATTTACTAAATTCCTTTTGATACTTGGTTCTGCTATTGAAATTACTAAAGGCAGTTCATCAATTAATTTATGATGAACTGCCTTTTTATTACAATTTATAATTTGTGTGTTGTCATCAATAAAATAAACCAGTTCTAATTTAGCTTTGTTGCCATCTGCAATCCAGTCAGCCTCTTTACCCATTCCTCCTGCACCATATACAACAAACTTTTTGGTCATCAATAAACTAGAAGCTTAGTTCAATTTCAAGAGATTTTCTTCTCTCATCATGATAGGTAAAGAATCAACATCTCTTAAAAAGATTAATCCTTTTTCGAATTCATACATTTTGTAATTGTAATCATAATTCGGGTCACCATCCATGATTCTAATAGTATCCTCTGCGAAATTTGCACCACCCGCTGCAAAACATTGTGTGAAAGCAACATGCCTTACATTTACTTCAGTGATATAAGGTGTTCCATCTGCATCTTCTTTAAAATCTACAGTAAAGAAACCATGTTTAGGACTACCTGATACTTTAAACAATTCATCCATTGCTTTTGTAGCTACCTCTACCAATTTAGGTTCGTTTAATAAACGACCAAAAGAAGTATTTCCTGTAATTCCAGAAGGCGCTACTTTAGCCATAATATAGTTTACCCTTTCGCCACAAGCAGAACGAATGAGTTTTCCATTAAAATACAATAATTTACAAGCAAGGTTTCTGCCTGGTAAGAATTTACTGGCTAAAAATGTCTTTACACCCGGATTGATCTGAACCCAATTTTTAAGAGACTCTTCACCATCTACTCTTAATGAACCCAAACCAGATGTTCCACTTGAACTTCTTACCCAAAAATCGTTACCTAATTTATTGAATACACTTGAAAAATCAGCAGTACTTCTATCAAATTCAACTGAAGGAGGTACCAAATCCAATGAATCTAATAATTCAGTCATTTGGGCTTTATCTACCAATAAACCTGCGATTTTACTACCTGGTAATAATGCTTTACACGGTAGTTTACCTTCTTCTGCTCTTTTACTCCATTCCATTACTTCAAGTTCAGGAAGAATCACAGCTAAATCTATCTGATGGGTTTTTACAATCTCCTCAATTTTATCCCAATAAGTTGCATCTGTACATCTTGGTATTACATAAGATTTGCTGAACAATTCTGTTTGGTATAAACCCATCGATAATGGATTGATATCCGTAGCAATCAGCTCATACATTTTATACCTGCTGTACTTTTTTAAAGCAATTGAAAAACTACGTGGAGTTGGGCCACCTACACCTGTAACTAATATTTTCATAAGTTTTAATTTTTTCCGTTGAAAGGCAACATCGGTCGGTCTTCGCTTTGGTTTACACCTTCGCTAACCAATACTTTTTTTAATGTGAGAAATAGAATTTTAATATCTAACAAAAATGAAAGATTGTCTACGTAATAAACATCATGGCTAAACTTCTCTGTCCAACTGATGCTGTTTCTTCCGCTAACCTGAGCCAGGCCGGTAATTCCCGGTCTTACATCATGTCTGCGTTTTTGTTCTTCTGAATACAATGGAATATACTTAAACAGCAATGGTCGCGGACCTACCAAACTCATATCACCTTTAAGTACATTTATAAGTTGAGGTAATTCATCAATTGATGTTTTGCGTACCAGTTTACCCATTGGAGTTAATCTGATATTATCGGGAAGTAGTACTCCGTTTTCGTCCTTTTTATTATTCATTGAACGAAACTTAATTACTTTAAATGACTTCTCTTTAAAACCGGGTCTTTCCTGAAAAAAGAATGGTTCACCCTCATTCACAACATAGAGTATTAATATAAAAACAAAAATAATCGGGCTAACCAGAATTAGAATGATTAAGCTGAGAAAAAAGTCGATAAAGCGCTTTAAGAAAAATTTATACATACTATCTCAATAACTTTTTTAATCCGCGATTTACAGGTAATTGCCACAACAATTTACACCAGTCATGATTACCCTCAATTAAACCTGGACCTTTTTCTGTAATGACAATATCCCAACCAATTGAACGATTTGCTGTATTAAACAATGCAGCTTTTTTAACCATATCAATTGTTTCGTTCCACATTGGTACCTGAAATCCAGAAATTTGCACTCCTGTTACAGGATGAATTTCTTTAGGCTCTTTTGTAATATCACTGTAAATGGCAGCTCCAGTAGCTTTCCCTGTTTGCTCATCTAATTCAACAGCTAAATTTCCTGCCGCTAAATTATCTATAGGAGAATTAACTGAAATTCTTAATCTGCAACCTAAAATTTCAACCTTGTTATCTGGAGTTAATTGTGTAAATATTCTTACGGTATTTACTGCAGATGGTGAAAGTTTATTGATGTCAGGATGTTGAATAATGAACTCTTCTACTAAATCAAATCCATCTTTTTCCATGTCACTTAAAAATGTATCAGCAGAAACATTTTTTGTATCAATGATTTTTACACCTTTACCGCATTTTCCATCAGCCGTTTTTAAAACCAGTTTTCCAGAACTGCTATTCAATAACAATTTTACCAATTCAGGATTGGCTTTTAGTTCAGCAAGGTCGGCAGCTTTGTGAACAAAAAATGGATGATATGACTTATAGAATTTAGTTTTATCATCTAAAATATCACGGTTACCTTTTGGATTCATTCTCAATTGGTATTCATACATATGACCTGTTCCTGCCCATTCCAATTTTTCAGCATCCGATTTTTCGAAAAAGCGGAATTGAAAATATTCTAAAATACTGATATTGTATTTAAGGCTGTTGTATACAATTCTGAAGGGAATTGAAAATGCTGAAATTCCTTTTCTCTCTTGGATAAAAGAAGAAAATTTGGCATACAGATTTTTATCTAACTGCTTTAAATAATATCCTAAATATAATATCCGTTTCATTGTAAAATTTAATAATTAACTCTTCCAAAAACTGTTTGGTAAGCAATTTCAGGAGTTAAATTTTGTTCGAAATATTTTCTACCATTTGCACCCATTTCTTTTCTTAATTCAGCATTTTGGTAGAGCTTATCGAAATTGTTTGCAAATTCATCGTGGTTTCCTGCTAAGGACCATAATCCTGAATTTGAGTTATCCAAAATCATTCCATAATCTGTTGCAGCATCGAGGCTTGCTAAAACAGGAATTCCTACATTAAAATAATCCAATGTTTTACTTGGAATATTTGGAATAGTAAAATCTTTATGCAGACTGATTAAACCAACATCACAAGAACTTAAAAAATGCTGGTATTCATTTTTTGAAATGGTACCTTGAATTACTAAATTAGAAATGCCTTGTTGCTCTGCAAGTTTCTGAAGGTTTTTCATTTGAACACCTTCCCCAAACAAACAAAAAACAACTTCTGGATATTTTGAACAATATTTTGCCAAAGCAAGTACATTCTCCAATTGCTGAGGTTTCCCCATGTTCCCGCCAAATACGACTAAAAACTTCCCTTCCAGGTTATGTTTTTTTCTGATATTGTCTGATGGTTTTGATTGGAGGTCATAAAGAATTTGGAAGTTCTTTAATTCATGCAATTTGCTTTTATCTAGTTCAGGATTATGTTTGATTACATAATCAATATTTGCATCCGACATACAACCAATATGATCGGCAAGGGCATATAATTTTTCTTCTTGTTTTTTGAAATAATTATAAATCAATCCACCCTTTTTCATAAATCCTAAATCAACCGCATTCTGAGGAAAAATATCTCTTAAAATAAGGTAAAAAGGGCAATTGAATTTTTTCTTTAGTTTAGTAATTACCTGAACCAAAGTTATTGGAGGAGTTGGAGAAACAATTAAATCGAATTCTGCATGGGGTTTAAATTTCTTCAATGCTCTTCCATATTGAAATGGCAGCAATAAATTAGAGAATCCCTTTACAAAATTGGGTACATTTTTAACAGGAAGTGTATTTACTCTGATGACATCTACACCGGCTTCTTTTACAAGTCTTGTAGGTAACTCATTACCTGTTGGAGCAAGTACCAACACATCATGACCATTATCGGCAAATTGTTTAACTATAGTTGTATACATGTTAAACGATTTTTCCATGTCAGGAAAAGCGAGCATCAGAAAAAGTACCCTCATATTAAATTGGAAAATTCTTTTTTATTAAATCATCCTTTTCTTCAGGATTAGGGTAATTGATTAAAACTGCTTTATAAGCACCTCTAAAAACAAATAAACTACCTGCAGAAGCGCCTATAATACCAAATTTAGAAATGAGTTTACCAATGTCTTCAAGATTTCCTGCACCGCCTAATACAGTTAAAGGCAAGCTGATTTCTTTTCTAACCTTTTCGATTAAATCTAAATCATAACCTTTCATTACACCATCATTATCAATTGAGTTGATAACGATTTCACCCGCACCTAATTTCTGGAACTCACGTACTAATTCAATTGGATTTTTTCCTGTAGCTTTTTTCCCATTGTGGGTATAAACTTCATAGCCACCAAACATCTTCTTTTTAACATCCAATACCACAACTACACTTTGTGTACCAACACGTTCTGCAATCGCTGGAAGTAACTGAGGGTTTTCAATAGCAGCTGAACTTAAAGCAACTTTTTCTACTCCAAGTGAAAATATTCTTTGTGCCTGTTCAACGGTTTTAATTCCACCGCCATAACACAAAGGCATTCTGCATTCTGAAGCTAATTTTTCAATCATTTGATAATTAGGTTCCGCATTATCTGCAGTTGCATCAATATCAACAACCATGAGTTCATCGGATTGCTTTTCATTAAATATACGAACAGCATTGATGGGGTCGCCAACATACTTTGGGTCCTTAAATTTAACTGTTTTTACCAGACCTTTCTGGTGAACAAGTAAACAGGGAATAACTCTTGGTCTAAGCATTATATTTTTGAAAAATTCTCTAATAATTTGATACCATATTCATGACTTTTTTCAGGGTGAAACTGAACCCCAAAAACGTTTTCATGATTTACTGCGCAGGTAAATTCTATACCATATTCTGAAGTTGCAATGATATCTGAGGCATTGTCACATTCAAAATAGTAAGAATGTAAGAAATAGAATTTTGGATTTGTTGGAAACTCTACAAAAATTGGTGAATCAGGTTTCACTTTTACATCATTCCAACCCATATGAGGCAAATGAGTAGCAAAATTGATCTTAGATTCATCAAAACGATGAACTTTACCTTTTATCCATCCTAAACCTAGTAATTTACCTTCATCACTTGAAGCCGCAAGCATTTGCATACCAACACAAATTCCTATTACAGGAACTTTGTCTTCAAGAATCATTTTTTCACTGATTTCTCTTAAACCAGATTGATTGAAAGTAGTCATGGCATGATCGAAAGCACCAACACCGGGAAGGATTAGTTTGGTGATACCTTCAAAATCATCTTTTGAATTCAAAACCCTTACAGGAATGTGTAATTTCCTGTAAATGTTTTCGAATGCTTTGATATTTCCTAATCCGTAATTTAAAATTCCTATCATCTCATTAATCTGTTTTCAATCTTTAGAGCAGTTAAAATTTTTGCTCCAAAATTAATTACCTGACGTTTGTTTCTGTAATCTTTAAAAGTAGTAATTGGCAATTCAAACATGGCCTGTAATTGGTCAACAGTTAAATCTAATTTATGAGCAACATATTCAAATTCATTTTTCAATGTTTGTTCATCCAATTCAGGTCTCGAAATTCTATCCAAAGCTTGCTCACGAGACATTTGACCTGTTAAAATCAAACTAGAAAAATGAGCTCTTCTCTTTTCAAAACCGAATCTTTTTGGCAACCAATAATCTTCATAGAATCTGGTAAATCTTGATTCATGATGTTTATGCTGAAACTTTTCCCAACCATACTTTTCGAATAGCAAATTCTCTGCATCAGCTTTAATAAATGGCACTAAATTTAATGGTTTAAAAACAGTCATTCCTAAAAACACTTGGTAGAAAACTTTGTATTCCAAAATATCTAAAATTGGAAATGTTTTCAATTTATTGTTACCAAACTTTTTATAAATATCCATTACCAACCATTTGTCGATACCAGGATAAGCGCCCCATTCAGGTGGCTCTTTGCAACATTCTGTTGAGAAGTTCCCGCCAGTAAGAACATATTTAATTTTATGTTTTCTGGCAAACTTATACATACCCGAGAAAAAGGCAATATCCTGAGGTGCATCCTGACCCGGAACACCGGATTTCAGATAAGCAACCTGTAAATCTTTCATTTCCTCCCAGTTGATTACTTCTGTAAAAAGTTCCAATCCCAAACCTTTACAAAGTTTTTCGATGTTACCTACAGCTTTGTCTGTATTCCAACCTGCATCAACGTGAAACAATAAAGGACGAACACCCATGATTTCCTTAGCAACATAAGCTGTATAGGAAGAGTCTAATCCACCACTTAATCCAATGATACAATCAAAATCTTTTCCTTTTCCTTCAGCCTTAATTTTTTCAGCTATTTTCATTAGTTCATCATAACCGGCTTTGTCTGTATGCCAGTTTGGAACAATGCTCTGATGGTAATTGTGATAGTAATCACTGATTCCATTTTCATCAAAAACAATATTTGGATCTGTGGTATCCATAATTGTTTTGGTACAAATCTGATAAGGTCTATTATTTTCCATTTAATTAATTTATTCCTTCAAACCATTTAAACAATGAATCATACTTCTCTTCTAAAGTAGGGTACGAATTTAACTTTTTCAAACCCTCCTCAATTAAGAAATTATAATAATTTTGGTCATTGAGTACTTTATTTATGACATCGGCCGCAGAATTGGCGTTCTGAGGTTCAAAAAAAGCGGCTGCCGTTCCGCAATTGTCGTGGGCAAATTCCAAATCTGTAGTAACAATTGGTACTTTCATCGACATAGCCTCCAAATATGTTGCTGAAAAGATTTCCATTAAAGTAGGTAAAAACACCAATTTGGCTTCTTTATAGTAAGGTAAACAATCTTTTAACTTAAGAGGCCCAAGGTTAATAACCAAATCTGAAACTCCTAATTCCTTCGCTCTGTTTTCAACATCTTTCCAAATTAGGGTTTCATGAGGAAGTGTTAATTGAAAAGTTAAACTCATTCCATATTTATCCTTCATAATTTTCGCTACAGAAGGAATGATATTCAGGTTTTTATGACTATATCCTGCTGCTAAACAAAATACAGCATTACCAGGGCGATTGTATTGAGATGCTGCCTCAATTTCTTTCCCTTGTTCAATAAAAACAGGATTTGGAGAATTGGGTATTACTTTAATTTTATTGATATCGAAATTGGCTCTTCTGGCAATACCCAGTTTTGCAGCTTCGGTTTGGGTTTCCATGTAATCAGTTCTCTTGGCCCACATTAAGCGGTACCAGATACCTAATTTGGTTTTTAGTCTGCCTATAAAACCTCCGGGAATAATGTTCCATGGCAAAGGTTCTGAATTGATTTCCCAAGGATTGGTATATCTTCCAACTTCAGGTTTATTGAATTTTATATAAGAAGGAAAACCCGGTGAATAAATAAAATCAGGATTAAAATCCCTCTCAAGTTGTTTAATCCATTTTCTGGATTTATAACCATTTATTGGATGAGCCGGAGAAATTTCACAACATTGAATATTGTATTTTTCTTTTAATTCAGCGCTAAGGTTATCGTAAATACCTTTTGAAACTATAAATAGATATTCAACTCCTTTTCTCTGAACAGCGATTTGAATGAATGAAACTCCAATTTGAATTCCACCTCCAACTACTAATGTGCTCGCATTAACCAGTATTCTCATGAGATTTAGTTTGCTTTGCTTTTTTTAATGATGTCTCCTAATTCCAATACTGAAACAAACTCAACATCAGGGTATTTTTTAACCACTTTTGTCAGTAACGATTTTAAATCGTGTAAACCTTTTTTACGGTTTTCTTCATCGATTAAACCACAGAAATTAACTCTGTGAGAACTGATATAGGCCGGTTTGTTTAATGTAAAGGCGGCATCCACTTGATCCATGGCTGAATCAACCCAATTGAAACTTGCTTTTTCGCCCGGTTCAAAAACACAATTACGAACCATTAAGGTTTGGTTATAAGGTCCGGCCTGACCATTGAATTGAAATAAGGTTTTGTATTTACCATCACCCTGGTGTTCTTTTTTCAGAAGCTTGGTTTCGATAAATTCTATGCCTGATTCACTTAATGCATGATGAAGTGTTTTATGTTCATTACCACCCGGTGCATTAAATAATCTGGCTTTATAACCATAAACCTGTTCAAATTTCACTAAACCATCTTTTAATATTTCTTTCAAAGATTCGTTTTCACTGAACTTTTGGAATTTATAGGCACCTGTAAAATTGATTTCTGAAAATGGTTTGGATGAAATACTTGTTAAAGAATCAACTTCAATATTGGCTAGTAATTCAGGGTTTCTTTCATTTAACAAGTGTTTAAAATGATGCATATTAAAATGCTCACGACCGTGGTATTCCGGAGCATAAATGCCTTCTTTGATTCCTTGTCTGATTAATTCTGTATTGCCCTCACTCACTTTAATTCTGTTGTAAGTATCTAAAACTGTTTCAAGCACAACTTCTTTTACACCATTGGCTCTAACGGCTTCGAAATTTAAATTACAGGCCATTGAAAGTGGGGAGAAAACAGCATGCTTGCCATTTTTATCTTTTACACTTCTTAATACCGAAAACAACATTTCTAAATCTTCGGTTGTTTCCAAAGTATCATAAGCATCAAAACGGTTGTTTAATTTTAAACCTTTTGCATCTAAAAACTGACGTGCAGATTTAGATGCCAGCCTTACATTTCCATAATCGTCAACAGCAATAACCAATAACTTACGTTTTGTTGACCAACCAATTAAATTCTTAGTATATAATTTTAATTTAGATAACATATTATTTGATTTAAGAAACTAAAGTCTTTAGGAATTTTTGAGTCACATTTGAAATTTCAAAGTTTTTCATTTTTTGAATTGCAGCTTCTGAAAATTGCTTTTGCAATGCCGCATCGTTCAATAAAACTTGCAATTGATTGGTATAATAATCATGTTCATCAACAGGCATTAAGAATCCATTTATTTTGTCGTCAATTAATTCTGCAGGACCTGTAATACAATCAAAACTAATAGCAGACAATCCATAAGCCATAGCTTCACCCAATGCATTTGGAAAACCTTCAGAAGTTGATGTAAATGCAAACACTTTTGCTGTTTGATATAATTTCAAAACATCCTTTCTGTGCCCAAGTAATTTTACTCTGTTTTGAAGTCCTAGTTGGTTTACTTTTTCCTGCAATTGTTTGGCTTTGGGACCATCACCAACAAAATGCAATTCCCATGAATTATCGATTGAATCTTTAATCTGATTGAAAAAATTTAATAATAAATCTTGGTTCTTTTTACCACCAATAGAGCCAACATTTAAAATGATATTTTTTCTATCTTCAAAAGATGGCAATGATTCAGGCAAATCAAAAGGATTAGGCACAACAACGAGATTTGATCCTTTGTATTTTTTAGCCATCAATTTGATAGCTAATTGTGTTTGCACATGAACAGTTTTACAAAAACGATAAAAAAAAGGATTAAAAAATCCTCTGAAGCCCACTAAACTTGATAAAGGTGAAGCCCTGTTTGAAACATGTAAATTGATTCCTAAAAACAAACTGGAGAAAACCACAAATGAATTATAACGTTCTCCAAAGCTAATCAGGTGATCCGGTTTAATTTTCTTCACCTCAGCTCTTACAAATCTTGAAGACAAAACAGAATTCATCAATCTATTTGAAGAAAACTCTCTTTTATCAGGTTGTATGAGTAATACTTTTGGGGAAATTTCATACATGATTGGCTGACGGGTCATCAATAAAATTGACACCTCTATATCATTTCTTTCAGCCAATTGATTAGCTAAAACAGAAACCACTCTTTCTAATCCGCCACCAGTTAGAGCAGCTGCAACAAAACAAATCTTCACTTAAAAACGCTATTGGGTGTTTAATTAATCAATTTACCCATGTTCAAATCAGCCTCAAAACTTGAAAATGGCTCATATCCTGAACCTGGATGAAATGTAACTTCACCAAAATATATCCTACCATCAACATTGTAAAAGTCTACTCTTACAAATTCAAATCCCTCACTTAATTTTGTTGCTAAAGCCCACATTTCTTCCAATTCTGCAGGCCTTGGAACTACTTTATCAGTCATTGGATAACAAACAGAAAAATCTTGTTTTACCCAATTTCTATCATAAAAATTTCTGGTGTGATTGGTGTGCCTATCAATATCAACCTGCACATAGGTTGGTTTCCCTCCAAAACAAAAGAATTTAAAATCAAGCAGCACTCCATCTGAAGGTTTCAGCAAATGTTCGCAAATGATTCTTGGAACAATATTTTTGTATTGAGCTTCACCCGAAGTTTTATAATAATCAATCTTTAACCATTCAGCCATTTTCATTTTGTAACCTGGCCAGTCTTCAGGATTGTTCTTCTCACTAATGATTACCCAACCTGAACCATGAGTTGGTTTAAGAATGTATTCTGCAGGAAAATCTGAAAAAGGAACTTGTTCAGCTGAATCATAAACACCATAAGCAGGAATAAGATACTGCTCCCCTATTTTCTCTTTAACCCATTCTCTTACTAAATATTTATCTGCCAGATTTGAATATGGAGAATAATCTTTGGTAAGTTTTAAATTCAATAATTTTTCATTGAAAGTCCTTGGTTTTTTTATTCTTGGATAATACCAATGTGGCCCATATAATATATGGAACTTCAGAATCTGAAACCTGAACATAAGTCCTGGCCAGTTTCTTATTATGAAAGAATAAAAATTTGTTTTTAACTGAGAAATCATTCTATACTAATTTTTAAAATAACCATTAAGCATTTTGATAAGAAACATCATATAAACACAAGTACCCTTCAAAATAAAATCGTATTTATAAATAAAATTTTTCTGGCAACATCGATTTGAAATTATTTCTGAACAAGCCATAAAGAATACTAAAAGACTAACAAAAAATTAGCCAACAATTCGAACAAGTATTTCGATATAAGAAGTAATTGAAATCACAATAATTTAAAAATGATACTTTATATTTCACCAATCTTTAAACTAATGATTGTATCATTAAAATTAAGCTGTCTTTTCTTTTATTCTGCTAATTAATGTGTCTACCATCCATGCTTGAGAATTGAATTCTCCGGGAAACCAATTTAATTGCTCATCCCAATAACCTTCACATTGATAATAACCTTCTTTCACAAAACCATAACTTACTTCAACCAATAAGGGATTGTTAGTTTGGTCAAAGATAAAATCGAATGCAGCTGAATCCGATTTCATTTTGTTTGCAACATCAAAAGAAATGCTCACGCATCTTTCATCAAACTCTTCGCGACTGTATCTAAAATTACCACTTCCTGAGGCTCTAAAATCATTTTCACGAACCATTCGCTTTAAACCAAAGGCTTTTTTATCAATAACAATAATCCTGATATCAAATTTATTATCTGGCATAAAATCTTGAAAAAGAATATAACCTCTTTCATTACCCATAACTTTAGCATAGTTGGGTTTTATGAAGAATCTAGCAACACCTTTTATTAAATCAATTACACCTAATTTTCCTAATTTGTATTTACGCCATTTTTCGTTCAAATTACTTAATGGGTCATATTGTTCAAATCCGCTACCGAAGGCTGTTTTAACTGCTTTTTTTCCCTGGTCTAAATTCCTAATCAACTTTACATTTTCGGAACCTGCTCCACTTCGCAATTTCAAAACCAATGGAAATTTTTGGTTTTCAATCCAATTCAATGCTTTTTCTTTTTCATAAAAAGCATGGGAATTCACTTTAGGCACATCTAAAGCTTCAAATAAATATTTTTGACCTAATTTATCATCAAAATGCCAGGCAGTATTAAAATTAGGAAATACAATTTTTCCGGCTTGGTCTAAAGAAAAAAGCAATTGTTTTGCAAACAGTACATCCTTTGAATTACTTTGACTAAAATGCCACATCAATGCATCACAATCTTTTAATTGTTCTAAAATATCATTGTCATAACAATTAACCAGTTTGAATTTAACATTAATTTCTTCGCAGTATTTAACCCACCTTGGATGAAATCCGTTTTCTGCATTATGAATAGCTATTTTCATTTTTCTAATGTTTTTATAACCAAATCTCTATGAGATTCGCATCTTATGATGTTTAATAGGATTCGCTTTTTTTTCTTTGAATTCAAACTTGGAAAAAAACCTCTTAGTCTTAAAAAGTTTAATAATCTAAGAGAGAATGGCTCAAGATAAGAAGAAAATTGAGGGTACTCCATTTTCGCATATTCATCGAATTTATTAGCCAAACCTTCCTCATTTTTAATGAGTTGGCTTAATTTATCAAATTTGAGTTGAATATGAGTTAATTCATCACCTTCAATTACTTTTACTCCAGGTTCATTATCTCCTTGTTTTATAAAAATTACTTCAGGATTAATTGAGTTTTCATTTATAGTTATTTTCAATAAAATCCCAATGTTCCATTTATTATTTCGAAACTGCTTTATATCAAACGAAAAATTCCCTATCGAATAGTAAATATGTTTATCATTATAAACTTCGTAACCACTTATACAATGTGGATGATGATTAATGATTAAATCGGCTCCACAATCAACATAAAACCTCAATAATTCCTTTATTCTTGGACTTGGTAATTCATAACCTTCATGTCCACTATGTGTAATAACAATAATAAAATCTGCCTTCGATTTTGCATCTCTTATTAATTTAGCATTTCTAACAGGGTTAATAGAATTAGCTCCAATGCTATCATCAACAGAAGTAGACCATTCATTTTCTGCTACATTTATTACAGCTAAAGTTTTATCTCCAATTGTATTAAAGTATATTTTGTTAACTTCATTTTTATCTAATCCTGCACCTATAAATGGAATATTACCGGCTTTGATATTTTTGAGCGTTTTAAATAAACCTTCTTTACCATAATCAAATATATGGTTGTTTGCTAATGTCAATAAATTGAAATTTGCCCACGATAAATACTTGATTGTTTCTGTGCCTGTTTTTAGATTAGGCCCTGTTTTTTCTATTGGAGATAAATCTTCATCAAATACAGGAGATTCTAAATTAACAATGTTTAGTTTACTACTTTTTAATGTATTTAATATCGAATTATCCAATACTTTAGAATAATCACCATCCTTTATCAGTTTAGCTACCCTATCACTTGGAAAAAAATCTCCAGCTACACAAATTTTTATTTCCTTCATTATTTTTCGCTCCAGACTACTCTTTTCACGTAATCAACATAAGAAACAATAATTCTTACCATTTTATCGGCCACATTAGGCATGCTGTAATCGTTTACCGGTCTGAATATTCTTTTACCTGCTTCCAGTTCATATCTTAACTGAACAATTCCTTGCATAATTCTTTCAGGATTTAAACCAGTCATCATTACGGCTGTTTCTTCCATAGCTTCAGGACGTTCATGAGCATCTCTGATATTTAAAGCTGGGAAGTTTAGAATTGATGATTCTTCTGAAATGGTTCCACTATCAGACAATACAGCAAATGAATTGATTTGTAAAGCATTGTAATCGATGAAACCCATTGGTTTTAAAAACTGAATTTCTTCTCTTACTTCAACCTTTTTTAATTCAATCATTTTTCTGGTACGAGGATGTGTACTTACAATAATTGGATAATGGTATTTATCTGCCAAAGCATTTAAAGATTCCATTAAACCATTAAAGTTTTTATCGCTATTGATATTTTCTTCACGGTGAGATGAAACAACAAAATATTTACCTTTTTCAAGATTCATTTTTTGAAGTACCTCTGATTGTTGAATAGCAGGTAAATAATGATGTAGAACTTCGAACATAGGAGAACCGGTTTTGATAATTCTATCAGGCGAAACTCCTTCTCTTAATAAATATTCTCTGGCTATATCGCTATAGGTTAAGTTGATATCAGAAATATGATCAACAATTTTTCTATTTGTTTCTTCTGGTACTCTTTGGTCGAAACAACGATTTCCCGCTTCCATATGAAAAACAGGAATGTGCATTTTCTTAGCAGGGATAGCACATAAACAAGAATTGGTATCACCTAAAACCAAAAATGCATCTGGTTTTTCAGCTTGAAGAATTGGTTCAATTTTGATTAGGATTTGTCCTACAGTACCAGTAGCAGTTTCACCAGCAGCATTTAAAAAATAATCAGGTTTTCTGATACCTAAATCGCTGTAAAAAACTTCATTTAATTCATAATCGTAATTCTGACCTGTATGAACCGTGATATGTTCGATGGCCGGAGATTCGTCGAGTTTTGCCATTACTCTGGCTAATCTGATAATTTCGGGACGGGTTCCGACAACGGTTATAACTTTAACTTTTTTCATGAATGCTTTTTTAAACTACAACAAAAAATGTATCAGGATCAGCAGGATTATAATGCTCGTTGATCCAAAATATGGTTAATAATTCTTCTTCTCCAATGTTTTCAATATTATGAGTATACCAGATTGGCATATCTACATATGATGGCGATTCACCATCAAGGTAAAAATCGAATACTTCTGATGTACCAATTTTTCTTAATTGAATTTTAGCTTTACCTTTAATAACGGCAAACCTTTCAATTTTTCTGGTATGAAAATGGTTGCCACGAGTAATTCCTGGAACGGTAGTTGAATAGGAAACTTGACCACCAATTCCTAATCTGATTACTTCAACAAAAGCACCTCTTGGGTCGATATTTTTCTTAAAATATTTTGGAAAATATTCTTTATGTGGGAAGTAACATCTGAATGTATTGAATAAATTTAATTCAAACTGATTATTCAATTCAGGGATGATACCAATATCGAAATAATTCTCTTTATAGGAAACTAGTAATTCAAGTATTTTAGAAACTTTGTTTGAACTTGTATGCGAAATAACAACAGGTTTATCATTTGAAACCTGCTCATTTTTATTTCTGATGGTTTCAATAATTTGAGTTACCAATTCTCCAACATAAATCAAGTTCACTTCACTGTCTACTTTAATTTCAGGTTGAGCACCAGTAACCAACTTATGGCAAAAAGTTGCAATGAATGAATTATATTCAGGTTTGCAAAAAGGACCAAATACATTTGGAATCAATAATCCTGAGAAAACTGCTCCATTTTTATTGGCCCAAGATGCAAGTATTTCTCTTGCATGTTTTTTAGAATTGCCATATAAATTATCAAGACCTTCTTGTGTTGAAGAGCTAAATAAAACATGAGGTTTATTTCCTGTATACTCTAATGCATCAACCAATAATTGAGCCAATTGAACATTGGTATCATAAATCACTTGTTGGCTTTCATGACGGTTCATTCCGGCCAAGTGCACAATTACATCACAATTTGAAACAAAATCTCTTAATTTATTTTCATCCTCAAAAGCAGACCTATCGAAATCAACAAGACTGAATTCTGTATTTAATAAATTGATGGTTTGGTATAAATGGTAAGCAACAAAACCATTTTGCCCTGTAATTCCAACTCTAATCATAATTTTTAATTAATCAGGATATTGTTCGCAATTTTCACCTAAAACCTCTTTTCGGATTAATGGAAGTTTTAATAATAATTGTTTCATTCCTTCCACATCCAATCTTTCTGTATTATGTGAATGATATTCTTCCAAACTATTTTCAAGTGAAATACCTTCTGAGAAATAAGCATTGTAATTCAAATCACGGTTATCAGCAGGAATGCGGTAATATCCGCCTAAATCCAATGATTTAGCCATGTCTTCCTTGTTCACCAATGTTTCATATAATTTTTCTCCATGTCGTTGACCAATAACTCTGATTTCGTTTTTGGCACCATATAATTCCAATAAAGCTTTAGCTAAAACTTCAATAGTTGCAGCAGGAGCTTTTTGAACAAATAAATCACCTTGTTTTGCATGATCAAAAGCAAATAAAACCAAATCAACAGCTTCTTCAAGTGTCATCATGAATCTGGTCATATTAGGGTCTGTAAGTGTTAATGGTTGACCATCCTTAATTTGTTGAATAAACAAAGGAATAACAGAACCTCTTGAAGCCATCACATTACCATATCTAGTAGCACAGAAAATTGATTTATTGTCATCAAGATTTCTTGATCTAGCAACAGTTACTTTTTCCATTAAAGCCTTACTCATACCCATTGCATTAATAGGATATGCTGCTTTATCAGTGCTTAAAACCACCACTTTTTGAACCTCGTATTTTTCAGCACATGCCAAAACATTATCAGTACCAAGCACATTCGTTTTTACAGCTTCAATTGGAAAGAACTCACAAGAAGGAACTTGTTTTAAAGCAGCTGCATGAAAGATATAATCTACACCTTTTACTGCAGCATCAACACTATTAACATCTCTTACGTCACCGATATAAAATTTAACTTTAGGGCTGCCCAAACGTTTACGCAAATCATCCTGTTTTTTTTCATCGCGACTAAAAATTCTGATTTCACTGAAACCTTCATTTAAGAATCTTCTCAGAACAGCATTACCGAATGAACCTGTTCCTCCGGTAATTAATAATTTTTTATTTGTGATATTCATTTAAGTTATTTTTTTTCTAATTCGTTAATGTATTGCGCAGTGTTATAAAATTTTACTTCAGGCCATTTTGATACAACTTTTTTTAGTAATAATTCAAGTTGTATAAGATTTGAGTCACGATTCTTTTTATCAAGAGAACCTACAAAATTTACTCGATGAGCACTTATAATTGCGGGTTTAGACAATAAAAATGCGGCTTGAATTTCAGAAAATGTTCTATCAACCCAATTTAATTTAGCATCAGAGGAAGGCTCAAATTCAACATTTCTAATTAAGTACTCTTGGTTAAAGTCATTCTTTTCACCATGAAAATGTCTTTTCTTTTCTTTTACAATACCATAGTCGTTTGATACTACTTGCATCCTAGAACCTTGAATGTAGTTAATGCCATTATTCTTTAAAGCTAATTCAATTTCTTTATCCCAAATGTAATTAGGACATATAAACGATTTACTTCTAAATCCAAATGTTTCGAAAAATAGACTAAAAGCATCATCAATGATTTTAGCTCTATTATAAGTTAACTCATTTAGACCACCATCAAAAGCAGCTAAAAAACTAGGCTTTTTAGATTTTAAGAGATGATGACTAATGCCGAATGAATTCCAATCAAAAAATTCAAGCATTTCTGAATCTTTATTTTGAAGATAGTTCATCCATCTTGAAATATTTACATGCTCTCTTCCATGCAGCTGAGGGAAAAATATTTCATTATCCAATCCTTTTTTCCAATAGTCAATTACCTTTGAACTATTCTCATTTCTGCGAAAGGTTTCACTAACATTTTCAAAATAATAATTTCTAAAATCATCGTGCTTTATTCTTTCGAAATCAGGATTGGCCATTAAAACATTTCCGGTAATAACAGGGTGTTTTCCTTCAGAATTTTTAACTGAAACTAAAGCATTAAAAAGTAATTCTAAATCCTCATTTGTTTCTAAAGAATCGAACTTTGTATAATGACATTTATCAACGTTAATTCCTTTAGAAGTCAAAAGGTTTAAAAAACCTTGATTAGGTGTTCTTATAGTACCCCAATCATCAGATTCAATTATTAGGATTTTAGATTTAACCGAAGACCCTGGAATATTAAGCAGAATATTTTTCAGGAAATTTTTCATGCTTCTTTTAAGGATTTAAAAAAACTGACTAATTTATTTCCATAATTAGTATAGTCGAAAAAGTCTTTTGATGTTTGATAAGCATTATTGCCCATTTCAATCGACTTTGACTTATTTTCAAATACGTCGATAATACGGCTTACAATTTGTTCCACGTTTGTAGAATCAATGATGTAAGCATTAACATTGTCCTTTAAATACTTATTAGCTTCACCAACCGGGGTAGTAATGATAGGAATTCCAAAACCCATACATTCACCTAATTTAGTTGAAAAATTATATGAGTTTCTAAGAGTATCAGGTTTGTTGATAATAACTAAAGAACAAGTTTTTAGATAATTATGAATTTCCTCATGACTAAGATAATTGTGAAAGACAATGTTATCCTTCATTTTATATTTTTCAATGATTTTATCTATTCCATTTATGACATGAGGCAAAGTAGTTTTATTAGATAAAACAAACTTAAGTTGAGGAAACTTAGTTGAAACCACTTTACCAATAGCTTCAAACACTTCAAAAATCCCATCCTTTTCTTCAGTTAAAGTACCGGCATGAAAAATGATAAATTGTTCGAATCTCTTTTCAATGGTATTATCCGATAAATCAAATTTATTTACATCAACTAGGATTGGAATTTTTATAATTTTAGCTTTAGCTGATTTATATTTATTGGCAAACTCTTGAAGTTTTTCTGAAATTACAACGAACCCATCTAATTTAGGATATGTTAAATGAACCAGTAAAAATCTTTTTATATTATTGATAAAATTAAATTGTAATCTGGATGCAATTACAGAATTTGGGAACTCATTTAATTCAACAATTAAAGGTTTATTGGTAGTTTTTAATACAACCTTAAACAAAATAACTTCAAGCCAAGAGAAACCTATAGACCAATATACATCATATTCATTTTTCTTTTTTATTAAATGAATTAGATATAATAAAAAAGAGTACCAGCCAAAGAAGCGGTTAAAAAAAGGAATTCTATCAAAAATCGAATTGGTATTAATCGTATAATAAAAATGATTTTCAAATCTTGTTTCCGGAGTAATACTTCCATTACTTAGTTTAGGAAGAACAACAAATTTATGTCCTTCTAAAGCAACAGCTTCGGCATATAACTTTAGTCTATTGGCCATTGCCATTCCTTTTGGATAGGAGTTATTATATAATACTAAACAATTCATTTTAATTTAAACTTTTAATAACTTTACAAGGATTACCAGCTGCGACAACATTTGCAGGAATATCTTTTGTTACTACACTATTTGCACCAATAATGGTGTTTTCTCCGATACTTACTCCTTTTAATACCATCACATTCACTCCCAGCCAAACATTGTCTGCAATAAAAACCGGATTTGGTTTTCCGGAGCGCGGATCATCTAAATGCCAGTCGGAATCTGTGATTAAAGTATTGGCACCGCATCGTACATTATTTCCTAAAACAATTTTATCGAATGCACCAATAACTGTTCCTGAAAAACCACAATTATTGCCTATTTCAACAATGGGTTTATCATTACCTATAGCAGAAATAATACAAGGTCTATTGATACCAATTAAATTGCTGGTAGCATAAGAACGAAAGCTGCAGTTTTCACCAATTTTAATGCTTCCATTTCGAACTTTTGTGAATTTGGCAAAACCAAAAAAACGCAATCCAGAATGAAATTGAACGCCTTTTAATTTTAGCAAGATGAACATGAGTCTGCTGGTTACCCATTCTCTTATTCCTGCTAAAATTCCTTCTAAAACATTGATCATTTTAATTTGAGTTTTCTGACAAAATGCTTTGGTAAATTTCCAATTGGGTGCTTAAAACTTTGTTTTTATTATGTCTCTGCATTGCTCTTTCACGAGCCAATACTCCCATTTCAATAGACTTTTCCTTGTTATCTAAAATCCTTAATATTCCACCTGCCATAGCATAGGCATCACCATCCTGAAACAAATAACCATCTACATTGTGGTTAATAAATGTTGAGGTTCCTCCAACATAAGATGCCACACAAGGCATTCCTAACATCAAAGCCTCATTTAAATTATTAGGACTATTTTCAATTCGGGAAGCAGTTGCATACAAAGCAGAATCCAAAAGTAAATCTGCAATTTGTTTTTCATTTAATCTTCCCATCAATTTTATTTTATCAATAAGAAAATCAGAATTTTTCGTTTTTACAATTGCTTTCCAGGTAGAAGTATTTTTATCTATACCGGCAATTCTCCATTCGAAATTTAAACCACTTCTGTGCAATAATGTACTTGCATCAATTATTACATCAAGGCCTTTGAGATAGCCTCCGGAAAGTGTAGTGGAAATGATTACTTTATCTTGATTCAGTTGTTTGCTATCCCAGGTTAAATCATAAAAAGTATCGCGCATTACATTGTCTAATCGAAATACTTTTGCAGCTGGAGAAACAACTCGTATAACATCAGTATTCCAATCTGATTTCGAAATGACATATTTGAAATTTGGCAAGTACTTTCTTTCTAATTTTGCCATATCTGCGAATTTCATTATGCTTCTCCTTTTGTCCCACGACAAAAATAAACTTGAATTTAAAGTATTTATCTCCTTCATATAAATGAGGTCGACAATACCTTGAACTGAGATAACTAATGGCTTGTTCGCAAAAGTAGAAATGCATCCGAAAGAGTTCTCTGTACCATGAATATGAACGACATCAGGATTAACAGTATCTATAATTTTTTTATAATCATTTATAAAATCTGTATCAAAAACTCTGGTTCTAAAATACATATTTTTAACCAAGTCAATTTTTGAAAAAGGAGCATAAATTGGATGGTATGTTGTATTGCCATGTTTAAAACTGTCCTTTTTTTCATGGTAATGGAAAGCAACATGTAATTCAACTTTGTCTTGTAAAAATTTATCCAAGGATTTAATCCATCCACCACTTGTAGGTTTATTTGATAAAACCTGTTCTGCCAAAGATGGTGTATTTGCAAACCAAAGTATTCTCATAACTTATATAGTTCTTTCATTCTTGCATTGTAAACCTGATCATAATAAATGCCATAAGAAATTCCGGCTAAACTCAATAGAGCAAAACTTACACCTACCATTAATGGGTATTGGCCAAATAAAGTTCCGAAAAAACCAGCTGCCATAAATGCAGCATAAAACATTTTAACCAAATGATTTGACACCAATTCTTTTGACATTCTAAGCCTAAAAATCTGAGCGCCTTTTAATAAGAAAAATGAAAAGATGATGAAAATTAAAGTCCCTAAAATTATACCATTCGTTCTATTTAATTCTAAAAAGAGATTGTGCGCACCATAAGTGATTTCAGAATAGTTACCAAAGCTGTCTTCTACCCAATATTCACCTAAAATTAATGGGGGTAACCATAATTGAAATTCACCAATCGTATTTCTATAAACACTTTTCCAAAGTGGCATTCTGTCTGATGTTATTTTCACAATCACCCTATCCATTAATTGGTCAACATTAGTTACATCCCAGTTTTGGTGAAGCACAGCTGTATTTGTTTGAGAACCATCTATACTATTATTGGAAATAACCAGCCATAAAATTAAAACTACTGACAATGGAAAACCCCATTTATAAAATTTCCTTTCTTTATCCAATACCAAAAATTTTGATTCCTTAAATCTATATATTGAAGAAGTAGCCATTATAATACTTAATAATAATGTTAGAGAAGCCTCTTTAATATCTAATAAGAAAAAGAAAAAGGCCATATAAGCCGTCAGTTTAATTCCTCTAGGAAAATAGTTTGAATAGGATTTTAAGAATCCAATAATAAAAACTGAGAAAAACAAAGGATATAAGGCAAATGTAATCCTGTATTTAAAATCGAATGCTCTTAAAGTGTGTAAACTCATTATCATAAAAAAGACATAAAATAGAGCCATAAGAATTTCTTTATTTAGTTTCCTATAAACCAAAATCCCATAAAAAAATGGAAAAACACCAAGGTAATATTGAATTGGTGATAGGGAATCAGCTAAAGATAATTGCAAAACAATAAATCTTATATAAAAGTTAAACAACATATAAGGCATGGGTATTGAAATAATCAAAAATATAAAATGAAGCCTATATGTTACTAAATATTTATAATTCACGATTGCTAGAAAAAAACATGCCAGTAAAATCATATATGAAATCGAAGAACCAGCAAGGGTATGAATTATAATAGCAGGAATATATTTAGCTTCCTTTTTATACAATAATACTATTGGATAAGGAATCAACAGGTATTTTACAATTTCAGGTCCTATAAAATACATAGCCAAACAAGGCAAAGCCAACCAAATATGTATCCACATTCCTGAATTATCAATTACGGTATTCCTGGTGGGATTACTTGTTACATTTTCGTTAGAACTCATTCTTACTTTTCGGGACAATTAAAATTACAAGCCTAATTTTGCCTTTACTTTTACAAAAATCCATTTAGGATCATGTATAAAAGCCAGAACAACATTTTTAGTAAATGCTGAAATATCTTTTATTCTGATTGCTTTTAAGGCAAAAGAGCGCTCATAGCCTGCAAATTTAGGATAAAACAGGTTTTTATTACTTTTATTTATTTTAAGAAAAACCAATTGATACATTTTATAAAAAAGAGGACCTAAATCGAGTTTTTTTCGCTCAGGGTTAAACGTAACTCCTCCCTCATTTTTTCTCTTAACAGCCATTTTTTCTAAAAAATAATGACCGTATCCTTTGGATGCTAAAATCATTACAATTGGGACATCACCAATAATTAAATGATTAAACCATTCAGGTAACTCTCCTAATTGTTTCTTTCTAAAGACTAAACTTAAGGTTGAAATAAAATGACACCCAAATATATCTTTAAACTCAAACCTGTCTTTGGTCCAAACAGCTTGAAACGGATATGTTTCAGGTACATTTTCATAAATTAAATTTACATCATGAGCACACAAACTACAATCAGGGTTTTGAATTAAGTAATCTACTTGTTTCTGTAATTTCTCAGGATCTGTCCAATAATCATCACCTTCAATTAAAGCAATGAATTCACCATTACAAGCATTATAAGTTCTGATAAAATTAGGCATCATGCCTAAATTTTTTGATTTAGGAAGTAATTTTATCAAGTTAGGGTGTTTTTTGGCATATTCTTCACAAATAACCCTAGTTCTATCAGAAGAACTATCTTCTCCAATTACCAACTCAAAATCAAAATTAGTTTTTTGAATTAAAATTCCCTCAATAGCTTCTCTTATATACTTTTCGTGATTATAAGTTATGAGACAAATAGAAAGCAGCATTAATTGAAAGGATTTAAATTAAAAATTAGACTATAAAGCAGAATTTACATTCAAAAACTCGATATATTGATTTTCGATGTCGAGTAGTTTTCTGCTTCTTTCCATGACTTTTTGAGCTGGATTACCTTTGTAAATATAAAAAGCTTCACATTCACCCTTTAACAAACTTAATGCGCCAAGCACAGCACCTTCGTGCAAAGTAGATTTGGGTAGAATTACTGCCCCGCTTCCAACAAGGGCATGTTTTTTAAGAATAACTGGTGCACTTTTAACTCCCGTAAATGGGGCAGGTATTGTTGGATTGGTTAAAAAATTACCAAAGTAATCATCATTGCTTGAGTAAATAGATACTCGTGAAGAAAGTCCAGAAAAATCTTCCATAATAATTTTCCCATTACCCTGCATTGAGCAGAAAGGAGAAATATGTATGTGACTTCCTAATTCTATTCCTTCCATTCCTGCAGAAATTACAGTAAAGTCATCAATTCGCACATTGTTTCCAATAGATATTCGAGAAGCACCATATATGCTGCATCTTCTGCTCAATTGAACATTTTTCCCTATTGATTTAAAACCCAAATCACTTAATTCTTCTTCACTATAAAAGGAGGTCATATTGTTGTTTTCTATTGAATTATTAATTTCCAATTAATTAAATTTATTTATAAATTTTTATCATTAAATCTCAGCAAAATAAGATTATATCAGCTTAAAAATTATTTAATTCTAAATATTTTCTTAAACAAATAATCAGGCTCATGGTAAAATGCCAAAAAAGAGTTTTTAAAGAACGTTTTTAAGTGAAATTTGGCAAAACTTTTTCTTGCGAATGATCTTTCATATCCGGCTAATTTAGGAAAAGTTAAATATTTGTATTTCCCATCTGTATACTCTTGTACATTCTTATAAATAAAATAGAACAAAGGAGCCATATCTGTTTTTTGGCGAAGAGGATCTTGAGTAACACCTCCAGGGTTCTTTCTTTTTACACCCATTTTTTCGGTAAAATAATAACCATATCCTTTATGGGCGAGAACTAAAACCAAAGGTATATCGCCAACAACTGCCTGAGAAAACCAAGCCGGAGGAGTACTTAACATGCTTCTCCTGTAAACAATACTTAAAAAGGAAACGAAATGATGATTAAAAACATCAGGAAAATAAATTTCGTTTTTATTCCAAACAGTTTGAAAAGGGAAAACTTCGGGTACATCTTCATAAACAATTTCAACATCGTGACAAGTAAAAGAACAATCAGGATGGCTTTCAAGATACATTACCTGTTTTTGAAGTTTTTCAGGATCTGTCCAATAATCATCACCTTCTACAACTGCTGAATATTTACCTCTGCAAAGATAACTTGTATATATTCCTTGGAATTTTGCAGTTGGTCTTCCATTGATATGAATATTGTTTTCTCTTTTATGCAATATCAAACGAATTTGATTCGGATATTTTTTTGCATATTCAATACAAATTTCTCTGGTTCCATCACTTGATTGGTCTTCACCAATTAGAATTTCAAATGGAAAACTTGTTTTTTGCATCAATATGCCATCCAAACATTCTTTGATATATTTTGCATGCATGTAAGTACTTACTCTAACTGAAACTATAGGTTCCGGGATAGCATCCAAAACTGAATTTGGATATTCAGGTACTTCAACTTTTTGATACTTTTCTTTAAATTCCTGAAAATTCATCAATTTGATTTATTTATTCTATCGAATAATAACTTTTTAATTCTTTCAAATGGTTAAATGATTTGGTTATTCTCATCTATTACCTGAACTCCTCTATTTTCAAGATTTGTTTTCCATTTTATTGCTTCAGAAAACTCTTCATGACCTTCCCTTAAATATGGGAGAGGTAAAAATCCTAATTTAAATACCACAAATAAACCTTCAAGTAAATATAAATTGGGAATATTATTTTCAAGAAAAAGAATCACTTCTATTCATTCTTTCAATAAATTAGAAGTTCTGCATTCAACCTCTTCATTATTATTCATTGAAATTACTTTTCTAAATGAATTAATTCATATTAAGATTTATCATTTTAAAACCCTTCAATACAACAATATCAGTTTTGCATTGAAGTAAGTTTAAATCAACAGGAAGCCCTAAATGCCAATATATAATCGCTTTTGGTAAATCAACACCAGCTTCATGTATAAAAGGATATCCACCACCAAATCTGGGATTAATATCCAAAATAAAAGCTTTTACTCCATCAAAAAATACGTCCACATCCATCAAACCCGGATGTTTAGTAATAGCAGATAATTTTCTTCCTAAATCCTTTAACAATGGAAGGTCAAGCAATTTTGCAACTTCTGTTTCACCTGCGAACATTTTAAGTTTCTTTTTAACCAAAGTATTGCAGTAATTTCCATCTAAATCATTTATAATATCCAATCCATATTCTTCACCGGGAAGTTGAGAATGAATTATAACAGAATTATCTATGTCTTTTTGGCTTTCGTATTTTAAGTAAGAATTCCTTACTTCTTTTTGGGATTTTTTATAATATACAAATAACTCATCTAAATCATCTACTTTATAAACACCTATTGAAGCCATTCCCCAGCGTGGTTTTATGAATAAAGGAAATGTAATTTGTTCTTTTCCAATATGATTTTTCAAATCCTCCAAATTCAAAAAACAAGGCAAAACATTGAAACCATTCTGTTCTAAAAAATGATTGGTTTCCCTCTTATCATTGGCTATTTTGGTTAGCCATTCATCTGCCACAAGAATTCGAATACCATTTTCTAAAAACCTTGATTTTAACTTCGAAAGTATCGGTAATTCAATATCTAATAATG
>JAIYDG010000689.1 GCA_027487625.1 Bacteroidota bacterium | reverse complement strand
GACAAAGAACAAAACTATAAGTTTGATGAAATTCAAACAGAGCAAAAAAGCGGAGCAAATTCAAATGGAGGAAGCATCATGATTCAAGGTCCGCAAGGAGGCAATGAAGTAAATCCAAGGGAAAATGTGAATATGCCAAGTGTTTCAGACCCATTCAAACAAGGTCAAACAGGCGTAAAAACACCAAGAAACATAGATGCAGTTCCAGATAATGGCGATGAACCAAATGATGTTCCATTAGATGGTGGCTTAAGTATTTTGGGTTTAGCTGCTACAGCTTATGGATTTAGAAAGTTTAAAAAGTAAACATTAGGAAACAAAAAGGAAGGGCAATTTGATAATTCAAATTGCCCTTCCTTTTTGTTTTAAAACTATATAGAAAAAAGGAGGAATTCTGAAAGAAGAAATCCACCTTTATAGTTGAAATTAAATTGCTTTAAATCGTACTCTATGAGGAGCTTGATCACCACCTCTTTGTTTTTTGTTTTCTTCGTAATCGCTGTAGTTTCCTTCAAAATAAACTACTTGTGAGTTACCTTCAAATGCAAGTATATGAGTAGCAATTCTATCAATAAACCACCTGTCGTGACTAATTACAACAACACATCCAGCAAAGTTTTCAATGGCTTCTTCCAAAGCTCTTAATGTATTTACGTCAATATCATTTGTTGGCTCATCGAGTAATAAAACGTTTCCGCCTTCTTTTAAAGTCATTGCTAAATGAACCCTATTTCTTTCACCACCAGAAAGTACTCCAACCTTTTTGCTTTGGTCGTTTCCACTGAAATTAAACTTAGAGATATAAGCACGCGCATTTACTTGTTTATCTGCAACCAACATCAATTCAGTTCCACCTGATATTACTTCAAACACAGATTTTTCTGGAAGTAAATCTTTATGACTTTGGTCTACATAAGCAGTTTTAACAGTTTCTCCAATTTTGAATTCACCGCTATCCGGTTGTTCAAGACCCATCATCATTCTGAAAAGGGTTGTTTTACCCACACCATTTGGACCAATAATTCCAACAATACCACCTTTAGGAAGAGAGAAACTTAGGTTTTCATAAAGTAGTTTTTTACCAAAAGCCTTACTTACATTATTTGCTTCAATAACAACATCTCCTAAACGCGGACCTGCTGGAATAAAAAGTTCAAGTGTTTGTTCTTTTTCTTTTTGTTCCTCGCCTAACATTCTATCGTAGGCATTTAAACGGGCTTTTTGTTTAGCATGACGTCCTTTAGCGCCCATTTTTACCCATTCTAATTCACGTTGTAAAGCTTTAGAACGTTTACTTTCTTGTTTTTCTTCTGATTGTAAACGAGCAGATTTTTGGTCTAACCAAGAGCTGTAATTACCTTTCCAAGGAATTCCTTCTCCTCGGTCTAATTCTAGAATCCATCCTGCAACATTATCTAAGAAGTATCTATCGTGTGTAACCGCAATTACAGTACCTGGGAAGTTTTTAAGGAATTGTTCTAACCAATCAACACTTTCAGCATCTAAGTGATTGGTAGGTTCATCGAGTAATAAAATATCAGGATTACTCAATAATAATCTGCATAAGGCAACACGACGTCTTTCACCACCAGAGAGCACATTTACTGGAGTATCACTTTCTGGGCAACGCAAAGCATCCATTGCCTTTTCGAGTTTAGTATCTAATTCCCAAGCATCATTTTGTTCAAGCTGTTCCATCACAAGAGCTTGGCGATCGAGGATTTTCATCATTTCATCACCATCAAGATTTGGGTCGGCAAGACTATTGTTAATGTTCTCAAATTCTTCTAATAAGTCAGTAATATGTTTAACACCTTCTTTTACCGACTCAAGAACGGTTTTGCTTTCATCGAGTTGAGGTTCTTGTTCTAAAAAGCCTATTTTATAATTTTTCGAATCGAAAACTACCTCACCTTGGAAGTTTTTGTCGACCCCAGCAATAATTCTTAATAAAGAAGATTTTCCAGAGCCATTTAGGCCCAAAACGCCAATTTTGGCACCATAGAAAAATGATAGATAAATATCTTTTAGAACTTGTTTAGATGGCGGATAGATTTTAGAAACCCCGGCCATCGAGAAAATAATTTTGTTATCAGACATAAATAAAAATCGTGTTTTGAAAATACGTAAATGCGGTGTAAAGATATTAATATGTAATTGTGATAAAAAAGAAAGCGCAAAAAACCAAAGATTCTTGTTGGAAATGAATTTATTCAATTTGAATTGGAGCTTATGATTTGGGTTAATGAATTAGTTGAAATTTTGTTTAGTCAACAAAATTTGTTCAAAATCAAAGCAAGTTAATAAATCACTTAATTGGCTATTTTTATTATAGTTAAACAGAGATATTTTCTAATTTTAAATTAATAATAACGCATCAAGTAGCAATAATTCTCCAATTGGTGAGGTGTTTTTTTAATTTAAAAAATCTGCTTAAATCAAAATAAACACCACTCGTCATTTTTTTAGTGATTTTTAAGAAAATTTAAATGTTTGACTTGATTAGGCGTTATTAAAACATATTTTCGTTTTAAAATTAAGTTACATTAAAGTCGCAATAAATTGATTAAAGATTCAATTTATTAGTGATTTTTTTTGCCCTTATTAAACGAAAAATAAATTAACAACAAACTATAAAACAAGAACTAATGATTAAAAATCCTACTACTAAAAACAGATTAGGGACTAAACTGAAGGCGCTGATATTGCTCAGTGTTTTAAGTTTATTTTATCTAAACACTCAGGCACAGGTAAGTTTAACTGCAACAATAGGAACTGCAACTGGAACTTTTACAACGCTTAAAGCGGCGTTTGATGCTATTAATGCAGGAACCCATAGGGGTGATATTGTAATTAATATCAGCGCAAACACTACTGAATCTGCAGCTCCTTGTATATTACAAAGTTCAGGAGCGGGATCTGCGAGTTATACAAGCGTATTAATTCAACCTTCAAACGATGCTGTGACAATAACAGGGTCAACAGCTACTGGAAGGGGCTTAATTGAATTAGTTGGTGCGGATAATGTTACAATAAATGGAGATAATCCAAACACTGTTGGAACAAATAGAAATTTAACAATAACTAATTCAGCATCAGCAACCATTACTTATACATCTGCAATTAGAGTTGCATGTGGAACCGCTGCCCCTTATTTAACTAACGACAATATATCTATTCGTAACGTTAACTTAAATGGAAGTGCAACAGGAAGGAATTTGTCTACTGCTACTTCAACAACAGCATCTGAGAATACAACGTTTGGTGTTATCGTAAGTCCAAACGGAGCAGCTTCCCCAACTGCTATAACATCCATAACCACAGCAATTAATGCATCGGCAACAGTAAATAGCTTTTTAGTTACAAACTGTGCAATTAACCGTTGTGGAAGAGGTATTGTTTTCTTAGGCAATGCAGCTTCCAGTTCAAATTCTGTGACATTAACAAATAATACTATTGGTGACCAATCGGCATTAACAGGAACACCACCATATACAGCACCATCTACAACTGTTTATACAAAAGGTATTTTTGTAAGAGGAATGACAAGTTTGAATATTTCAAATAATACCATAAAAAATGTTATTAGTTATGTTGGTACAGGAAAATCAGCAATTGAGCTAAATACAGCTATTGGAGCAGGAGCGGGAACAATTACTATTAATAATAATATAATTGATGGAGTTGTATCAAACAGTGGTTCCGCTGCTGATGCTATTTTAGTTAGTTCTTCTACCGTTTCCTCAACTATTAATGGAAATACAGTTAGTAATGTACAAGTTGTTGGTGCAGCTAGTGCTTCGGCTATAAATGCTTCAACAAGTTCAACATCTGTTCCTTCCACAACCATCAATAAGAATAAAATTTCAATGGTTTATGCTAGAAGTGCATCAGGATACGCTGCAAGGGGAATAATTATTTCAAGTGGGAATAATTATGTTATTTCAAATAACATGATTTCGGATTTATTAGCTACAAATAATAATTCAAGAACAAATACAACCTTTGCTGTAAAAGGAATCGCATTAAGTTCAGGTACCTCTCATAAAGTTTATCATAATACTGTTTCTTTAAGAGGTACAATGTTTGGTACAAGCACTGTGACAGACAATACAACTTGTTTAATGATTTCAAGTACAGGTCAAACAGGGATAGATATCAGAAATAATATTTTTGAAAATAATATAATTTCAGATCCTGCTTGTGCAAATGCTTGTTTACAATTGCCATCTGGAGCAACAAGTGCTTTGAATTTAACTTTAAATAATAATGCATATTATACAAGATCAGATACGAATGCATTTTTATTAATTACACAAGCCACTTTTAATTCATTCCCTGCAGCAAGTTTTAATAATGCTTTAACTTCGGGTAGTTTAAATTCTAGAACCTACACTTCAACTTTATCAACAAGTGGTTCTAATGATAATGCTTCTTTCGCTTTTGTTGGCTCTGCTCCTTTTGTTTCTTCTACTGATTTGCATTTATCAATTGGCTCACCTACAATATTAGAATCTGGAGGAGCTTCTGTGGGTATAACTGAAGATTTTGATGGTGATGTTAGGCCTGGCCCAGCTGCATCTTCAAATGGTGGGGCTACATCAGGAGATATGGGAGCAGATGAATTTGATGGTCTTCCTTCAGATGTTACAGGGCCTGTAATTACTTATACACCTTTAAATAATACTTGTACAACAGGTAACAGGACTTTAACAGCCTCAATTTCTGACGCAGGTTCTGGAGTTTCAACATCAGGTGGTGATTTGCCAATTTTATATTTTAAAGTTAATTCTGGCCCGTATTCACCAATGCAAGGTGTGCATATTAGTGGAACCAATTATGAGTTTTCATTAGGCTCTACAGCCAATAATGGTGATACAATATCATATTATGTTGTTGCTCAGGATTTAAGTGGAAATGTTTCATGTTTTCCTTCTGCAGGTGCGGCTTCATTAAGCCCTAATCCACCTTCTGCTGGAACTTCTCCAACTAATCCTAGTTCTTATTTATTAGGGTTTAATTTATCAGGGACCTATACAGTTGGTGCAGGAGGAAACTACACTACATTAACATCTGCAGCAGTTTCATATAATGGAAATTGTTTAACTGGACCTGTTATTTTTAGTTTAACTGATGCTACTTATTCAACTAGTGAAGTATTTCCAATAACTTTTAGTAATAATAGTTTTTCAAGTTTAACCAATACGCTATCAATTATTCCAGCAACTGGCATAACCTCAACAATAACAGGTAGTGTTTCTTCTCCATTAATTATTTTAAATGGTGCCGATTTTATAACTATTGATGGTTCAAATAATGGAACTAGCACAAGAAATTTAACGATATTTAATTCCGCAACAGCAGCGCCATCAGCAATTCAAATGATAAGTCAAGGTGCTGGCCTAGGAGCAACTAATAATACAATAAAAAATTGTATTATCAGAACTGGTATAAATTCATCTACTGGTTATGGAATAGCAATTGGAGGTTTAACAATCGGAACAGCAGGTTCTGATAATGATTCTATATTAATCCAAAATAACTTAATTGATGAAGCATTAATTGGGATTTATGCAAATGGAAATGCTGCTATTTCAAATTTAGGAATGGATTTCTTGCAAATTACTCAGAATACAATTACTTCAAATGGAACATTAACAGGTGCAATGGGAATGAGAGTAGGTAATGCCGTTTCTGCTAATATCAATCAGAATAATATTAGTATAGAATCTACCGGAGCATCTTTATGTGGTATTTCATTAGAAGCAGGATTTGTAAATTCTATTGTAAGCAGAAATTTAATTTCAAAAGTTAGAACTACAAATACTTCATTGAGCCCAGTTGTACGAGGAATTTCAATTGGTACAGGACAAGCTTCAAGTAATGTTATTATCGCCAATAATGTTATTTATAATGTTATATCATTTTTTGCTACAACAACTTTAGGCTGGAATCCATGTGGAATTACGGTTGGTGCTGCAGGTATTTCAACTACTTTTTCAGTTGTTACAGGTGGAATAAATATAGATTATAACTCAGTAAATTTGTATGGTTCGATAGATAGAAATGCTGCAACACTTTCTTATTCGGTATTTTTTGGTTCAGCAGTTTCTAACATAAATCTTAGAAATAATATTTTTTCAAATTCAATTAACAATATAAATGCATCAGGTACAGCATCTAAATCATATGCAATTTATAGTCAATCAGCTTCGACTGCATTTTCAAACATTAATTATAATGACTATTTTGTTTCTGGAGCACAAGGCGTTTTAGGATTTTTAACTGCAGATGTTACAACATTGTCGGCACTACAGACTGCTTTTGGCCAAAATGTTAATTCATTAAATGTTAATCCTGATTTTAATTCGAATATAAATATTCGTCCGAATTTAGGTTCTCCAGTTTTAAATGCTGGTGTGCCAATTCTTGGTTTAACTACAGATTATTTAGGAGTTACAAGAAATGCCACAACACCTTCAGTTGGTGCATACGAAAATGGAGCAGATGGAGTAGGTCCGGTAATTACTTATACCGCTTTACCAAATCAATGTTCATTTAGTGGAGCTAATTTGACTGTTTCTGTGTATGATTTTTCAGGAGTTCCAACTACTGGAGCAGATGTACCAACTATATATTGGAAAAAAGGTATTAATGGAACTTATGCAGCAGCTCAAGGAGTATATACAAGTGGAACTAATTTTGATTTCTCTTTTGCATCTGGAGTAATTGCAAACGATACAATTTATTATTATGTTGTTGCTCAAGATTCTTTAAATAATGTAAGTATTTCACCTGCAACTGGTGCAACAGGTTTAACAGCTAGTCCACCTGCAGCAAGCACCCCACCTTCAAATCCTAGTTCATACATTGTAGGAGCGCTTTTATCTGGCACAATACCAGTAGGTACAGGAGGTACATATACAACATTAACAGAGGCTGCTTTAGCATACAACAATGGTTGTATTTCGGGAGCAGTTGTTTTTAGTTTAACTGATGTTTTATATTCATCAGCTGAAACTTTCCCAATTACCTTTAATTCAAATAATTATTCATCTTTAACAAACACTTTAACAATTAAACCAAGTAGTGGAATTGATGTTCAAATTTCAGGAACCCTTGCTTCAAATTCAATTCTTAGAATAAATGGAGGTGATTTTATAATTATTGATGGTTCTAATAATGGAACTTCTTCAAAGAATTTAACTATTTTGAATAATTCATCAACTGCTCCAGGTGTTATTCATTTTGCTAGTTTAGGAACCAATGCAGGTGCGACAAATAATGTTGTAAAAAATTGTGTTATTAGAACTGCAGTTAACACTTCCTTAGGATATGGTATATCAATTGGAGGCTCAACAATGGGAACTGCTGGATCTGACAACGATAGCATTCTTATAGAAAATAATAATATTGAGGAACCATTAATTGGCATTTATGCTATAGGGAACTCTGTAAATTCCGCAACAGGTTTAGATTATTTGCGAGTTTTAAGTAATACTATCAGTTATACAAGTACAATAACTGGTGGTATGGCTATAAGACTAGGAAATTCAACTGGTTCATTGATAAGTCAGAACAACATTAGTATTGAAACTTCTGGAGCTTCGCTTTGTGGTATTTCATTAGAAGCAGGATTTGTTAATTCAACAGTTAGCAGAAATTTAATTTCAAAAGTAAAAACAACAAATACTGCATCTAGCCCAGTCGCTCGAGGAATTTCAATTGGTACTGGACAAGCTTCAAGTAATGTTAATATCACAAATAATGTTATTCATAATATTATTTCATCTTATGCAACAACAACATTAGGTTGGAATCCATGTGGGATTATGGTTGGTGCTACAGGTATTTCAACTACTTTAACAGTTGTTACAGGTGGAATAAATATTGATTATAATTCAGTAAATTTATATGGTTCGATAGATAGAAATGCTGCAGTACTAAATTATTCGGTATTTTTTGGTTCAGCAGTTTCTAATATCAATCTTAGAAACAATGTTTTATCAAGTTCAATTACAAATGTGAATGCTTCTGGTACGGCCTCAAAAACTTATGCTATTTATAGTCAATCGGCATCTACTGCTTTTTCTACAATTAATAATAATGATTATTTTGTTAGTGGTTCTCAAGGCGTTTTAGGATTTTTAACTGCAGATGTTACAACATTGTCTGCATTACAAACTGCTTTCGGCCAAAATGTAAATTCAATTAATCAAAATCCATCATTTAACTCTAATTCACTTTTACAGCCTGCAGTAGGCTCACCATTATTAGCTGCTGGAACTCCAATTGTTGGAATTACCTCAGATTTTCTCGGTATAACAAGAAATGTAAGTACACCATCTATTGGTGCTTATGAAGAGGGTAGAGATGGAGCAGCTCCAACAGTATCTTTTACACCTTTACCTAATACTCAATCATTAACTAATACAACTATAAGCGCAACTATTGAAGATTTAGGTCTTGGTGCAGTAGGACTTGCTTCCACTGGAACTAATCGCCCTGCTGTTTATTTCAAAAAAGTTTCAGAAGCAAATGTGTTTGGTTTAGCAAATAATAGTTCATCAAATGGATGGAAGTATACACAAACCTCTTCAACTAATTCACCATTTGCTTTAGTAATTGATTATACTTTGTTAAACTCTCCAATAAGCTTAGGTGATACAATTCAATATTTTGTGGCAGCTCAAGATTCAAATGGTAATTTAGCCGCTGAATCGGCTTTAGGTTTTTCAGGTACAAGTGTTACTAATATATCAAGCGCTCCGACAAGTTTAAACAGATATTTCATTGTTGGTCCTCCTTTAAGTGGAACCTATTCAGTTGGTCCTGGCGGTAATTATACCAGATTAACTGATGCAGTAAATGATTTAAATTTAAGAGGTTTAACTAATCCGGTTGTATTTGAGTTAACTGATACCTTATACTCAAGTAATGAATCATTCCCTATTGTACTTTCAAATACTCCTAATGGAATTAGTGCAATTAACACAGTTACAATTCAACCGGCCGGTGCATCAACAGATTGCAGAATTACAGGTTCAAATACTACATCAATATTCTCTATAGATAATGGTGATTATTATATTTTGGATGGTAGAGCGGGAGGTGCAGGCACTACACCATTGATGACTATCTCGAATGCAAGTACTTCAGCTGGGGCAATACGTTTTGTAAACGATGCTACAAACAATATCATTAGATTTTGTAAGTTAAGAGGTGTTGGCTCAACTGCTACTGCTGGAGTTGTAAATTTTGGATTAACAACAGGTACAACAGGAAACGACAGCAATACCATTTCAAACAATGATATTTATGATGGTGCAACTACTCCAGTAACTGCTATTTATTCTATAGGTCAAGATTCAACAAGATCTAACCATGGAAATATCATTTCAGATAATAATATTTTTAACTTTGGTATAACTGGTACTTCTTATGGAATCAATATGGTAGGATTTAATACCTATTGGACCATATCAGGCAATTCATTTTATAGTCAAAGTGCTAAGACAATTGCAGGAACATATTATGCTATTTTTGTATCAAACACCACCGGAAATGGGCATAATGTTTCTAGTAACTTTATTGGTGGAACTGCTCCTCAATGTGGAAGTACTCCTTTAACATTTAATTCAACTGCAACTGTATTCCAGTTTATTCATATGAATGTGGATTCTGGAATTGCAAGCAATGTGAACAACAATACCATTAAAAATATCAACATCACAACCACAAGCACAAATACTACACAATCCTTGATTTTTGTGAATGGTGGAGCTGTTAATGTAGGTACAAGCTCTGGTAACCATTTAGGAGATCAAACAACTTTAGGAAGTGTAACAATCAATGCCAGCGGGACAAGTGCAACCTTTGCAGCTATTGCTATTGGTACTGGAACAAAAATGGGAAATGTAAATATTTCTAATAATGATATTGGTGGAATTACAATAAATCAGGTTTTAGGTGCTGGTGGAATGAGTTTAAGAGGAATTGATATTGGCGCATCTACAAGAGGTTTGTTTACAATTAGTAATAATATTATTGGAGGAGTAAATCCAGGTAATATGGCCCAAAATACAGCTAATAATGCTTTAGCATTTATTAACAGAACGACTTCAAATGGTAGGTTACATCTTGTTTCAGGTAATGTTATCAGAAACTTCACTTCAAGCTTAACATCATCAAGTATTACAGGTTTAAGTTCAGGTGGTACAATCAATTCTAGCGTTATAAATAATACGATTTATGGATTAACTTCAGCTCAAACAACGGTTGGAATTGGTACTAGTTCTTCTATTATGGGATTGATTTTTGGATTACAAAGTGCAATTCTTGAAAATACTTGTTCCGGTAATATTATTTATGCATTAAATAATACAGGCGCAGCTAAAACAACAGTTACTGGATTAGTGGTAAATACAGCAGCAACTGGTACACATAATGTTTTCAAAAACTTTGTTCATTCTTTGAATGCATCAAATGATAGTTCATCATTAGTTGGAATACATATAGCTGCAGGAGATCCAAATGTTTATAATAATATGGTTCGTTTGGGTATTGATTCCAATGGAACTGATATCAATACAAACAGAATGATTGTTGGTATTTTTGAAGAAGGCGGAACTTCTGGTATTTATTTTAATACAGTTTATATTGGGGGCGCTGCAGTTTCTACAGGATTGGCAAATACTTACGGATTCTATTCTACAATAACAAGTGGAACAAGAGTTATTAATAACAATATATTCTCAAATAAAAGAATGAATAGTGGTTCTACAGGAAACCACTTCGCTATTTATTTAGCAACAACAGGTTTAAATCCAACAGGTTTAACTTTAAATAATAACAATTATTTTTCTTCTAATTCTACTGTTGGTTATTATAATGGTTCTACAAGAGCTACTTTTTCAAATTGGAGAACTGCAACTGGTTTAGATGCTGCAAGTATGAATGAAGATCCAGCATTTGTAAATCCAACAGGTTCTGTTAGTAATATTAATTTACATATTACACCTGCTACAACCTCATTAATGGAATCAGGTGGTGTTACTATTTCAGGAATATCTACCGACTACGATGGTGATGCAAGACCAGGACCTGCTGGTTCAATTAATGGCGGAGGAACTGCTGTTGATATTGGTGCGGATGAATTTGATGGTGGAGTATTTCCAATTAATATGAGTGCAATAGCCTTAGTTGGTCCTGTTGGAACCTGCGCATCTACAGGAAAAACGGTAGTTGTAAGAATTAAAAATAATAGTCCAACCACAACTATTGATTTTAGTGTAAACAATGTAACAATCAACGCAGATGTATCTGGAACAAATCCAACAACATTTACTCCAGTAGTTTTAAGTTCTGGGACATTGGCTGTTGGCGCAACCCAAGATGTTACGATTAGTTCAAATTACAACATGTCTTCATTTGGAACATATACCTTTAATGCAAGCACATCTGTAATAGGAGATGCTAATACTTCTGATGATGCAATGGCTGCAACAAATTTTGTAATTTCAAGCCTAACTTCAGGTCCTATTACCATAAATATTTCTAATTCATGCGGCAATACTACTGGTATTCCAACTTTAACGACCACTTCTACTGGTGGTGATATTCAATGGTATTCTTCAACAACTTCAAGAAATGGACCTTATGTTCAGGTTGGCTCAAACTCAAATACATATACTCCGAGTTTAGCGCCTTCCCAAACTACCTTTTATATGGCGCTAATCAGTTGTAATGCAGTAAGTCAATCGACTTTAGATACAGCAATTTTAGGCGTTCCTCAAATTTTAAGTACATCAGGGGCTACTAGATGTGCTTCTGGTTCTGTTAATTTGAGTGTAACATCAGGTTTGTTAAATACAGTGAATTGGTACGCAGCAGCTAGTGGAGGTGATACTTTGGCAACAGGTAACAACTTTACTACACCAAATATCAGTACCACAACTACATATTATACTTCTGCATCTTATGGCCCAAAATCTTCAGGTTTAGGTAATTTACAGATTCCAACTACCATTGGAGCTGTAAATGAAAGGGGAATTGTAATTAAATTAAATAGAAAGACTTTAATCCTATCAGCAGATTATTATTCACCAACAACTGGAGTAACTAACACAGTTACTGTACGAGTTGTAAATCATTTGACAGGTGTTCAGGTTGGTTCAAATCTTGTTTTAACAGTGCCACAAACTACAGCAGGTTGGTATAAAATGAATTTGAACCTAGATTTAGATACTGGAACATATAGATTATTGGCGGGATTTAGTCAAAATGTAAATAGGATTACTACTGGAGTTGATTATACAACAAGTAATTTTAATAACCTTGGAATATTTGGTTCAATTTTATCGGGTTATGATGGAGCTACAACAACTACAGGTTATAATTATTTTCATAATATATCAATATATGGCGGTTGTGAATCTAGCAGAACTCCTGTTGTCGCAACTGTTCAAAATCCTCCAAGTTTAACAATTAGCAGTTCAAGTTCTGGTATTTGTGAAGGTTCTTCAAGCTCTTCTCCAATTACAATAACTTCAACGGTTGGAGACTTCAATACTTATTCATGGACACCAACAACTGGTGTGAGTGGAAATAGTATTGATGGTTTTACATTCAACCCAACATCTACTACTACTTATACATTGACAGGTGCACAAACTTCTGGTTTATTATGTCAAAATACAGCCTCCCATACAGTAACCGTTAATCCAAGACCAGAAGTGATGTCAATTACTCCATCTTCACCTACAGTTTGCCCTTCTTCTAGCCAATTGCTAAATCTGAGCTCTGGTGGTTATATTGTTCAAACTGATACTGTTGGTACTGGAGTTATTCCAAATACACTAGCTTCTTATCCTTCGCCATTTTCTAATTTTTATGGTGGAACTAAACATCAAATGTTAATAACAGCTGCTGAATTAACTGCTTTAGGGGTTCAAGCTAATTCAGCATTAACTTCGATTTCGTTTTTTGTAAGTTCATTGGGTTCAACTTTCTCTGGAAGTCTATCTAATTTTAGTATTCAAATGGGTAATACTTCAACGCTAGCATTGAATTCAAGTTCATTTGTTTCAGCTCCAACTATTGTTCGTTCTGCTGCTACATTGGCTATTCCTGGTACAGGATGGATTTCGATTCCATTAAATGGGGCCTTTTCATGGAATGGCACAAGTAATTTAATCATACAAACTTCATATAGTAATGTTAATTCTGGAGCAAGTGATGATGGCGTGGTTATGTTAAGTACAACTACTTCATTTATTAGCACAAATTGGTATAGAGAGGATGCTGTAACTGCTGCTGCAATTTTAGCTGCTGCAACACCCTCCAGTTCTACGTCTACAAGACCAAATATGATTTTAATTTCTAGAGAAACTCCTACTTTTTCATGGTCTTCAACTAATGATTTGTTTAGGGATAATGACGGTTTAAACGCATATATTGGAGGGGATACAATCGCGGTGTATACAAGACCACAATCTGCTAGAACTTATACCCTTACTGCAACTTCAGCTTTAGGTTGCACAAGAACGGCTACAACTTCTGTTTCAATAAACCCTACTTCTGCAGTTCCTTCAGTTCCAAGTGCTACAAATCAACTTTCCACAGGATTTGATTTATCATGGTCAGCCGCTTCAAATGCAGCCTCATACAAACTAGATGTTTCAACCAATGCACTTTTCTCTAGTTTTGTTTCAGGCTACAATGATTTAACAGTAGGGGGCTTGAGTCAATCGGTAACCGGCTTAACAGCAGGAACAACTTATTATGCTAGAGTTAGAGGAGTAAATACTTGTGGTGCTTCTGCAAGCTCATCAACATTAACTACCATTACCAGAACAGCTGCACCAGTATTAAGTGCTGCTTCAAGTGTAAGTACAACCGGAATGACAATTAACTGGGGTTCTGTAACAGGAGCTGCAAGTTATTTATTGGATGTATCTACTAGTAATACTTTCAACACTTTTGTATCAGGATATAATGGATTGGCTGTACCTACTGGAACAAGTCAAGCGGTAACAGGCTTGACAGCAGGAACTAGATATTACTATAGAGTATTAGCAGTGAATGCAAGTGGTAATTCAGCTTATTCATCTACCGGTGATACAGTAACATTATCTGGATCAGCAACCTT
>JAIYDG010000193.1 GCA_027487625.1 Bacteroidota bacterium | reverse complement strand
TAATTGCTGTCATCCCAAATACAACTACATTAACTACAATGAGTGGCTTTGTTATCAATAATAATTTTATTGGTGGAAATGCTTCAGATGGAACAGGTACTTATTCGTTTTCAGCATCAGGAGTTTCTACTCAGTTTTTTGCAATGGATTTGGGATTAGGACAAGGAACTGCCTCTGAAGTGCAAGGGAATACTATCACTAATATGAGCATTGATAATGCATTTGGTACAGGTGATAACTTTAGTATTCCATCATTTGTTGCCATGAGAATTTCAAATGGAAGAGTAAATGTAGGAACAACTACAGGAAATTTAATTGGGTCAAGATCTACTAATGGGGCAATCACTTACAATAGCTCATTAGCTGTATTAGGTTCAGGCGGATTTATTGGAATTCAAACAGGAACGCCAGGTGGAAATGCAGTTACCATATCAAATAATATAATTAGCGGTATAACTGCAAGTGGAAATTTTGGTGTTGAAATATTAGGTATCAATGCTAGATACAGTCCAAGTTCATCTGTAGTTACAGTTTCTAATAATATGATTGGAGATACTTCACTTGCAAATAGTATCACATTAAATGCGGCATTAAACTCTGGAGGTTCAGCAAGGATATTGGGTATTTATAATAATTTGAACATCTCAATGACCAGCCATTTCAATGGAAATATCATTGCCAATTTAACGTCTAATCATACCTCTTCAATTGTAAAAGGAATATTGGTTTCTTCTCCAGCTGGTGGTGGAACAGTTAATTTGTTAAACAATACTATTTATAATTTAAGAAATGCTTCTAGTTCAACAGGAACTGGAGGGGCTGCTGCATTAGGAGGAATAGTTGTTGGAAATTTAAGTTCTGCAAATGCTGTAGTTACATGTTCTGGAAATACTATTCATTCACTAACTTCTGGTGCTGCAAGTGGAGCTGTATCTATTACTGGTATTTCATATAGAAGTGCAATAACAGGAACCAATACTTTAAATAGAAATTTCGTTCATAGTATTGGATTAGGAGTACAAAATGATGCTGCCATTATTAATGGAATTGAATTAATTGATGGAAACTGTAATGCTTACAATAATATAGTTAGATTAGGCTTAGATTCAGCTGGTGTTTCTATTTTAGGTGCACCTTCATTAAGAGGTATAGTTAAGAATGGAGTAAATGCTGCAACAAATACGAATAAATTTTATTTTAATACTGTTTATATTGGTGGTACTATTCCTTCATCAAGTGGAGATACAACTAGAACCTATGCATTCCTTCGTACAGGTTTAGGAACAGATGATGTTAAAAATAATGTGTTTTATAATGTTAGATCAAATGGATCAGCAATATTAGCCCGTCACTTTGCTGTTGGCTTATCGGATAAAGTTACTTTAACCATGGATTATAACTTATTAAAGGGGGATTCAATTGGTTTATTTGCTTCTGTTCCATACATGTCGGTACCTGCATGGAAAAGTGGTTCAGGTATTGATGCAAATTCGGCATCAACAACTATGGATTTTATTAATGCAACAGGTGATAAAAATACTTTGAATATGCATGTAAATCAATCAATTGCTACTGCAGTTGAAGCATTTGGAACAGCTGTTTCAGGAACTGGTACTGAGGTAGATTATGATGGAGAAACAAGAGCTAGTTTTGGTCCAGTTGATATTGGTGCAGATGCTGGTAATTTTACATCAAAAGATATTGCTTCTCCTGTTATTACATATACTCCATTAGTAAGTAATGAACTTACAGGTAACAGAATCATTTCAACAAATATTACAGATGCAACAGGTATCTATTTAACAGGTTCATTAGTTCCTCGCATTTATTTTAAAAAGTTTGAAGCAGGTGCATGGAATTCTGTGGCGGGAACTTTAGTTTCAGGTAATTCAACAAATAGCAATTGGGACTTTACGATCAGTAGTTCAACTTTAGGTAATTTGGTTGCAACAGATTCTGTTTATTACTTTATAACTGCTCAAGATTCTACAGCTTTAAATAGTTTAGGTTCATCACCTGGTGGAATTGATGGAACTGATGTGAATACAATTTCTGTTTATCCGGCAGCAAATAATTATTATGTGAAGCCTGTTGTTTCAGGAACATACTTAGTTGGAAATGGTCAAACTTATACAAACCTTACCAATGCAGATGGATTGTTCAATTACATGAATAGTTGTGTTGTTGGTGGAAACATTTCTATACAAATAACAAGTGATATTGAAGAAAGTGGAACTTTTGCATTGAATGCTACAAATGAAACAAGTCCTGGTTCATATGCTATTACAATTTCACCAGATGCTGCAGTTCAAAGAAACATAACTGCGAATATTCCAACAATTAATTCTGCAATCATTAGATTAAATGGTGCAGATAGAGTTAAAATTGATGGTAGTTTTGGTGGCTCAGGTAGGTACTTATTGTTTAGAAATAGACATAATAATTCTGGTGAAATAAGTTTATTAAATGATGCTAAATATGATACAATAACTAATTGTATTTTAGAGGGCGTTAATATTAGTGCAGATTTTGGTATGTTAAACTTTTTGACAATTGCCGCAGGTGGAACAGGTAATGATTCTAATGTGGTAATGAACTGTATGTTTAGAGATACAACGGGTTCTGGTATCATGACAACCAATGGTTATAATCGTCCGAATATTGGAATTTATAATTTTACAGGTAATGTGAATTCATTGAATGATAACAACCAAATTCTAAACTGTGAGTTTAATAATATGAGATTAAATGCAGTTTATTTCGCAGGAACTGGAACAGGAAATTATTGGACGATTTATAACAATGCTGTTTATAATACTAGCCTAGATAGTAATAACACAGTACAAACCATGTTGTTTCAAATTTCTGGTGGTGGTGGTCACATTATACGCAAGAATAGTTTTGGTGGCTCAGCACCAGATAGAAGTGGTGCTCCTATGGTTTGGAGATCTAATAGTCAAAACGCTTGTATAAGAAATTCTTCTTCTACTACGATTTCATCTACCATTGATAGCAATACCATCGGTAATATTTGGATGAATGCACCAAGTGGTAGTTTTTATGCAATGTTCGGAGGAAGAGCTACGATTCAATACAATACAGTTGGTGGTATGTTGAATCCTTGGGATTCTATTGAAACAGCCAATAATTCTTATGGTATTATGGCATCTGGTGTTTCTACAATTCAAAATAATTTGGTTGGAAATATTAGAAATTCAACAGGAACATCAGGAATTGTTTCAGGAATTTATGGTAGCTCTGGTAGTTATACTATTAGAAATAACACAGTTAGAAATATTTATCATGGGTATACAGGTAGTGCAGTAACTGCATCAGGTCCAATTGGAATATATGCTTTGCCAAATTCAGGTGAAATAGATTCAATAGATAATAATATTGTTTATAATATTGATGCAGGTAGTACTGGAGGATTAACAGCTAAAGGTATTCAGTTTGGTACTTCATCTTCTAGTATTATTTGGATTACTAGAAACAAAGTGTACAATGTTACTTGTAATACTAAAAACAAAAATGCATTAGCAATTGGTATTCTTTCAACTTTAAGTGGAACCAATATTATTGCCAATAACCAAATTTCATTGGGATTAAATTCAGGTGAAAGAATTATTGGTATTTATAATAACAATTCTGCCAATGCTATGAATATTTATCACAACTCAATCTTCATTGAAGGTAGTTCCGATACGAGTAGTTATGGAATTTATAACGGAGGTGCAGGAACTATAAATTCATACGGAAATCTAATATATAATAAGAGAACAGTTGAATCAGGAACAGGGAATAATTTTGCATTTGGATTTGGTGCTACCATCAGTGGCTCATTGTTTAGAAGTAATTTGTTTGTTGTTGTTGATACTTCTAATTTGTATCAAATAGGATTTACTTCAAATAGCTGGACAAATTTTCATAGTTTGTTTACTTCTAATGCAAATACAAACTGGGCAGAAAGAACTTCGATTGTTTCAGATGCTGATTTATTTACTTCTGCATCAGCTTGTGATTTGAGTATTAAAACTACTAATCCTGAAGCTTGGTATGCCAATGGAAAAGGAATTGCAATGGCTGATAATTTTGTAGACTACAACAATACAAGTCGTTCAACAACAATTGCAGCAGGTCCAACAGATATTGGGGCTTTCGAGTTTACCCCAAGTTCAACACCTCCTTCTGCATTTGAAGATGCAACACCAAGCGCAAGTTCAACTTCTAATTACGTTTTTGCTTCTAGAAGAATTGCAACTGTTAATTGGAGTGCAACAGGTTCATTACCAACTACAATGGCTCTGAAGTATTATTCAGGTTCAGTAGCTCCTGGTTTAAATCCTGTTATGAAATCTTATAACGCTTATTACTCAGCAACACCAACAGGGGGTTCAGGATTTGACTATAGCATTAGCCTTGCTTATGATAGTGCAAATTTTGGAAATATTCCTAATTCCTCATTAGCTAGAATTGCTCGTAAATCTAGTGGTGTTTGGTTTAAAGTTGATGCAAGTTCCGCTAACCCTATTAGTGGTATAATTGCGTCAAATTCAAATTTAGCATCTAGCACTTTACCCGCTATTTTTACTTTGTCTGATACAGTTACTATTCCTTATGTTTCGCCAAGTTCGACCTTAACTCTTACCGCCTTTTTGGAAGGACTTTATGTGGGTGGAGCTAAAATGGCTGCTGCACCATACAATGCAGATAATACCCAATCTGATGCAGTAGCAGATACAATAACAATTCAATTACACGGAACCACAGGAACATTTGATAGTTTGTTTGCATGGCGCGGAGTTATTGATACATCAGGAGTAGCAATTATAAGCTTCCCAGGAACAGTAGTTGGTAATAGTTATTATATTGTAGTAAAACACAGAAATAGCTTAGAGACATGGAGTGCAAGTGGAGTATTGATGGGCACCACAACAAGTTATAACTTTAGTAGTGCAGCAACACAGGCTTATGGAAGTAATCTGGTTGATTTGGGCTCAGGGATATTTGGAATTTATTCAGGAGATATCAATCAGGATGGATCGATTGACTTTTTGGATTATCCAGATTTAGACGTAGATGCATTGAATGGAGAATTGGGTTATAGAGTAACAGATTTGAAT
>JAIYDG010000059.1 GCA_027487625.1 Bacteroidota bacterium | reverse complement strand
TTAGTTTAATTGGAAAAACAAAACCCGATGGAAGTATAATTCAAAACACACAAGATATTACAGATTATCTATTAAATAAAGCTCAATTGGCAATAGTTCCATTTACAGCATTTGGTTGTGAATCGGGAACAGATTGGTATAGGGTTTCTGTTGGAACTTTAAATGATTTACAAATAGGAGAGTTGTTTGAAAAATTGGAGAAGGCGCTTGCTGAACTGAAGTAGCTGGAACAGCTGTTAGCCATTGGCCATTGGCTTTTAGCTAAAATTTGGTTTAATTGAAGCGTTCCATTTAACATCAAACATTTTGAAGGAATATTATCTTGAAAATTGATTTTAATCTTTTGAAGAATTTTAAAAGATTGTTTAGAAAAGCAATATTACTATCAAATCAAATTAGGGCCAAATGCTAAAAGCCAATTGCCAAAAGCTATAAAAAAAACCTTCCCAATTTTGAGAAGGCTTTTTATTTTTATTTTTCGCTCATTACCTTTTTCGCATTTGCGTTTTCAGGATCTAGCTCAAGAACCTTTTTATAGTTCTCTTTAGCTAAGGCTTTGTTATCTCTTGCTAAATAATAATAAGCTAAATAACTGTAAGCGTTGATTAAGTCTCTTTTGTACTTGTCTTTATTTGCTTCAAATTTTGTTGTATCAGCAGTGATTAAACTAATATACTTTTCAAACAAAGGTTTAGGAGTTTCTAGTTTTGAATCAGGATCAGTTGCCGATAATGTTAAACCTCTCCATAAGTAAGCATCAGCATAATCAGGTTTCATTTCATTTACTTTAGCTAATGCTGAATCAGCCGCTCCATAAACTTTACCGAAGTAATAAGCTTTTCCCATAAGGTAGTAATCAGCAGCAGTTACTTTGCTTGCTACTCCAATGTACTTTCTATACATATCACCAGACTCAACAAATTTCTTTTGTTTGTTGAATACTTTGGCAATATCAGTATATACTTCATAGTTGTCAGGATCCATTTCCAATGCTTTACTCATATGAATTAAAGCAAGAGAATCTTTTCCAGTAACTTTAGATTCTAATCTACCTAAGTATAAATAGTCTAATGTTACAATGTTTTTAGGGTCGGCATGTTCGAAATAGTAGTTCAAAGCATCTAAGCCTGATTTTGCTTTCTCAGGATCATTTTTAGTTCCAATTACTTCATAAGTTGAAAATGCTTTTAAACGATATAATAAAATGTTCTTTTTATCGGTTTTTTGGATCTCATCAATTTTCTCTAAAGCAGATTCATAATCTTTACTCAAGAATAATATTCTTGCAAAACGAATTTGGTTAGCAGAACTAGGTTCTGAATTTTTTAAGTAAGTAGCATAAGCTTCTTTAGCTTTAGCAAAGTTTCTTTTTGCATAGTACAATTCAGCTTGGTATTTCCATGCTGGTGCATAGTTAGGGTCTTTTTCAAAAGCACGATTCAAATCTGTTTGACCTGCATCGTAATTTTTTACTCTTAACCAAATTACTGCAACTCTAGAAAATGCTTTAGGATTAGATGGGTCAATAGCAATAGCTCTTTCGTAAAAAGTAGCAGCATTTCCACCGTCATTTTTCTCTAAATAAACATCACCTGCTGCAACAAGTAAATCATAGTCTTTTTTATTTTGCTCATAAGCCATTAAAACTAAGGCCTCAGCTTCATCCAACATTTTATCAGTTGAAGAATTTACCATACTGGTAGCAACAATGTGTATTGCATGAATATCAGTATAAATACCAGAGCGAGTTTTTGAAAAAGAAAGTGCTTTATCAAAATGTACTTTAGCTTCAGCTTTTTTACCTTCAATCAATCTCAATTCACCTAAACCAGCATAATTGCTAGGAGTTGCAGGTGCGATTTTAATACCAGCATTGTAAGTAATTTCAGCCGAATCAGGATTAATTAAGTTCAAATAAGCTTGACCTAAATAATAGTAATTCTCACCATTAGTTGGTTCTTTTTGAACTAGTTTCTGGAAGATTTCTCTTGCCTGTTCATACTTTTCAAAATCAATTGCTCTCAATCCATCTTTCATCGATTGAGCCATCAAGATTCCACTTCCTGATATCAACAAAGAAATGGATAAGATGAATTTATTCATGTGCTTTCTCATAATTCTAATCTTTAATATAGTTCTATTGTCCTTATTGCTGCTTTAGAAGGAACAAGTCCGGCTTTTAAAATAATCCTTTGGCCTTGGTCTCCTGATAAAAAGCTAGCAAAGCCCGTGCCAAGTCCTGTACGTGCTTCTCTGCTTACCACAAATACCTCTCTCCAAAACGGATATTGTCTTAAATGTATATTACCTTGAATAGGTTTCCAGGTAATGCTTTCAATCGTAATTTTCTTCGGTTTGATTTCGGCTACTTGTATTTTTTTCATAAAATACCTCACCAATGAATCATCAGGGTCACTAATCCAACTAACTCCTATGATTCCAATACTGTTTTTATTTTTTTCTACATGACTGATAACCTCAGGATTAGATTTAACAGCGAAGCAATTTTCACCTAAATCTTTTCCTAAATGAAGACTATCTTTTAACATGCGAATAGCGCCTGAAGCAGGATTGTCGAAAACAACCTGAATGGCACCTTGTTTATTTTTCGGATTGATTTGACTCCAATCCTTAATTTTTCCGGACAAAATTCCGGCAATTTGTTCAACTGTAAAAATTGTGTCTTTATTTTCTGG
>JAIYDG010000017.1 GCA_027487625.1 Bacteroidota bacterium | reverse complement strand
GAAAGCTAAATCAACAAGTTTAAAAGGCATTTTTTTTTTTTTTTTTATTTACAATGAAAATTCTGGATTTACTCAATTTCATTATACCAATCCAAAAGGAGAACAATTAATTATTCAACAAATTAACTAGTAATAAAATGGCAAAAATAATTTTTAAAAGAACCCATCAGTGGGCCAATAAATTCAGAAATATTGATGTTGATATCAATGGTTTAAAGAAACTTTCTATAGCTGATGGACAGGAACAGCATGTTGAAGTTGAAGCTGGAAAAATTGCACTTTCTGCAAAAATAGATTGGACTAAAAGCCCGGTCTTGGAACTGGAAATTGCTGAAAACGAAACTAAAATTATTCAATTGGGCTGCAATGTAGAATTTGGCCTTTTGGAAAAAATATTAACAGGTTTGAGTTTTGCTGTCTTAATAATTTCAGTTTATTTCTTTGGAGAGATACCTTTTAAGTCGTGGTTAGTACTACTATCTCTTTGGTTAATAAGGGATTTAGTGATTACAAAAGGCAAATCAATCTTTTATTATTTAAGTATTGGTCGCGATAAATATTTGTACCTAAAGCCCTTAAATGAGCGTACAAAATTGCCTTAAAAATCAGTTTGGGAAGAATTCCTGGTTTTGTATTAAAAGTTTTTGGTTTTCTTTGCCGCCTCAACATTTTAGCTAAAGATTTTGGAATTACCTAAAGGAAAGCTCATCTCCATTGGTGGAGCAGAGGATAAAGGAACCGATTTAGAAACAGGATTTGTACAAAGAAACCGTCTTAATTTTTTTGAATTAGGCATTCTAAAAAGAATTGTAGATGAAGTAGGTGGTCCCGAAAAACGAATAGAAGTTATTACAACCGCATCTTCTATTCCAGAAGAAGTGGGCGAAAACTACTTAAGTGCTTTTGGAAAAATTGGCTGTACCAATATTGGTATCATGCACATTAAAAAACGCGAAGAAGTTACTATTCCTGAGTATATCGAAAGAATTAAAGCTTGTGATGCAGTGATGTTTTCTGGTGGTGACCAATTGCGTTTGACCAGCATTTTTGGTGGTACTGAAATCTACCAAATTCTTCACGATCGTTTTAATGATGAAGATGGATTTATTGTAGCAGGAACCAGCGCAGGTGCAATGGCCATGAGTAATACCATGATTTATCAAGGTAAAAGCGATTTGGCTCACTTAAAAGGTGAAGTAAAATTAACTACAGGTTTAGCTTTCATTGGTAATGTTATCATCGATTCACATTTTGATAAAAGAGGTAGATTCAATCGTTTAGCACAAGCTGTTGCTAGCAATCCTCAGTGTATTGGAATTGGTTTGGGTGAAGATACTGGAGTGATTATTACAGCGGGAAATAGATTAGAAGTAGTAGGTAGTGGCGCTGTTGTTATTGTTGATGGAAGAGATATTCGTCATACCAATATTACAGATGTTTCTATTGGAGAACCAATTTCTGTAGAAAACATCAAAGTGAATATTTTGGTAAGAGGAAATGCTTATTTGTTAAAAGAAAGAAAATTTGAAGTTGAAGCAGAACATGCTTCTTAATATTTAATAACTTGATAATGTACCGATAAGGAATTTCTACAGCTTATCGGTACAATTTATAAAAATTGATGGCGTTTTAGAACCATGTCAATTTTCAACTTATCAGGACTTATCGTTCAATTATTTGTATTGGGATTTTTCATTTACCTGTTTTTTCAAACAAGTAAGAGGGCTTAGTTATCTATAAATCTCAATTTGTTCGCCATTTTCGGAATGTTTAAATCCTCTGTACATTCCTTCCGAGTTAAAACTCATACAGATGTTTCCTTTTGCATCTAAAGCTACCAAGCCTCCTTCACCACCCAATTCCACCAGTTTCTTATTTACAACCTCCTCACAGGCATCATTTAGGTTTAAACCTTTGTATTCCATTAAACAACTTACATCGTAAGCTACAACGGCTCTAATGAAATATTCTCCATGTCCGGTACAACTTACTGCACATGTTTTGTTATTGGCATAAGTTCCAGCACCAATCATGGGAGTATCGCCAACACGTCCATATTTTTTGTTGGTCATGCCACCAGTTGATGTTGCAGCTGAAATATTTCCATTCATGTCTAATGCAACAGCTCCAACAGTACCAAATTTCTTTTCACCTGTTTCTTGTTTGTCTGAATGATCAAGCTGGTAAGAATCGCTGTCTTTTACATCTTGCCATTGTTTGTATCTGCCTGCCTCATAAAAATAGCTATCATCTTCCAATTTTAGTCCCATTGTTTGGGCATAATTTTCGGCATCTTGTCCGCTTAAAAACACATGGCCAGATTTTTCTTTAATGACTCTTGCAAACTGAACAGGATTTTTAACATGACTGATTCCTGATACTGCACCAGCTTCCAAATTAGAACCATCCATAATGCTGGCATCCATTTCGTGGGTTCCTTTGTTGGTAAAAACCGCACCTTTTCCAGCATTGAATAATGGGAAATCTTCTAAAGCACTTACCGCAGCTTCAACGGCATCTAAACTGCTACCACCTTTTTCAAGTATCTGATAACCTGCATCTAAAGCAGCTTTTAAACCTGATTTATACTCTTTTTCTTTTTGCTCGGTCATCAATGATTTAAGGATGGTTCCTGCTCCACCATGAATAACAATGCAAAAGGGCTTTTTCGATTCTTCCATTTGACAAAATTCCTCAATAAAAGGGAATTGCCAAATATTCGACCAAAATCTTATTGAAATTATAGTAGAATCGAGTTAAAATAAAAGTGCGACATTTTTGTTTTTTTCAGCTTTTTCTGTTTCAGTTTGGGAAATTGCGACATTTTTAGTTTTGTGGTTTTTGAAAGATTTTGCTGTGAATTCTGCAAATTTTTTAGATGAAAGGAGACTCATGACATATTTGGCGATAAAATCAGGCTAGTTATAAGTATAAATTCACAAACTCGGAGTGCGACATTTTAGGAATATTGCCTTAAAATGAGGTTTTTGACAGAAAATAGGAACTTATTAAATGTTGTTTTATTCTATACTAACATTCAGCTGACTTGTATTAACTTCGACTTATATTATTTGTAACAATGACCAATTATTATAAACCCAAATCAATTATCACCTTGCTGTTGGTTTTACTTTTTTTGACATCTTGTAATGCTCAAAACAATACTCCAACAAAAACTGTAGAGCAAATTGAAAACATATCAAAGCCAATTGGTCAGACTAGATTAATCAATAAGCAAGGCAAAAAAGCAAATGACAATGTTCAGTGTGGTTTGCAGGATAAATCAGGTAATCTTTGGTTTGGTACAACTGGAGCAGGTGTATACCGATTTGATGGTAAACTCTTTTTCAATTACACAACAAATGAGGGTTTGAGCAACAATACAGTTTGGTCGATTTTGGAAGATAGTGATGGTAATATTTGGTTTGGAACCGACAATGGTATTTCTCGTTTTGATGCTTCTCGAATGAATGTTAATGGTAAGCAGGAAAAAGCAATAGAAATTATTGCTCTCCCGCTAAATAAGGAGAATACTAATTACTCAAATAATAATGCTATTAAAAGTTCTATTTATAAGAACTCAGTTTGGAGTATTTTTCAAGACAAAAAAGGTACAATTTGGTTTGGTACTGACGAGGGTTTGTATTGCTATGATGGAAAAGTATTTACAAGTTTTATCGACAATCCAAATATTATAAATCTAGGTGGTCATTCTTTAAAGAATTTGCAATGTATGTTTGAAGATAAACATGGAAATATGTGGTTTGGTTCAGGATTTCCGGCTTTTGAAGGCATTTTTCGTTTTGATGGAAAAACTGTTGAGAATTTTAGACCCAAAAATGAGGATTGGATTCGTGTAATCACTGAGGATAAAAACGGAAGCCTATTATTTTGCACAAGACACAATGGGGTTCAGGCTTTTGATGGACAGAAGTTTACAAACTATTCTCAGCCGCTAAAATTAAGGAATGACCTGTTGAATTGTATTTACGTAGACAAGCAAAAAAATATCTGGTATGGATCAGACTATATAAACGATAACGACTTCACCAAAGGAGGAGTTTGGAAGTACGATGGAAAATCGTTTGTAGAATTTACAATGTATGATGGTTTGGCTAATACTTCACCTTATTTAATTATGGAAGATAGGGCTGGTAACATTTGGTTTGGTACAAGAAATACAGGTTTGTTCAAATATGATGGTAAAGCCTTTACCAATTATTCTGAATAAGAAACTTTGCTTTTAAACAAACATGAAATAAAGAAAATTTCAGTCATGTTTTTAGCTTGTTTCAAAGCTCAATTTTAGTTTTTAATTTACCTCGGAAATCCGTTTTGGTTATTCCTTAAAAAGCTTTCATCGCTTAAGGTTTTTAGAAAAGAGATGATATTGGATTTGTCTTCTGAGCTAAGTTGAATTTTCTTCTTTAGGTGCTTTGATAAGGTTTTACTATCAAAAATATTGTTTGAATAATGGAAGAGGACCATTTCTAAATTCTGATACCTGCCATCGTGCATATAAGGGTAGGAGAACTCAATGTTTCTTAAACTAGGTACTTTGAATTTATACAAATCGCTTTCTTTTTGGCTGATTTTTTTTCTACCAATATCATTCAAGTTTGTATCAGGTTCCAATCCGTTGTTTTCATATTCATTATTGGTAAAAAGTGGCTCTGCATGACAAACAGCACAATTCGATTTGAATAATTCGTATCCTTTGGCTTCAGCTTCAGTAAAGCTAAATCCAGGTTCTTTTCTTTGTACTTTATCGTATTTAGAATTCGAACTTACCAGAGTGAGCATAAATTGTGAAATAGCTTTCAAGGTTCTTTCACCACTAACTAAACTATCTCCATAAGCTTGAGCAAATAGCTTTTTGTACCTGTTTTTCTTTTGTAAACGATTAACCACATCGGCGATATTACTGCCCATTTCGTCGGGATGTGAAATGGGTGCCAATGCTTGTGCATCTAAATGGTGAATAGCTCCATCCCACATGAAACTCTTTTGCCAAGCAAGGTTCATTAATGCCGGTGAATTTCTAGTCCCGATTCTATCTTCAATTCCATGACTCAAAGTATGATCGGTATGTGTAAATGCAGTAAAAGGTGAATGACAAGAGGAGCAAGAAACACAGTTATCTGCCGATAAAATAGGGTCGTAAAAAAGTGTTCTTCCCAAAAATATCTTTTCTTTTGTTAAAGGATTTTTGCTGAAATCGTAATGAGGTTTAGGCCAGTTTTCAGGAACCTTAAATAAACTTTCGTCGGGTAACTTAAATGCGAGCAATGCAATCAACATCAAACAAAAAAATAGAGAAGTCTTTTTCATTTGAAACAAGTTGCTAAGTGTTTTGAAAGCATCACCGCCATTTCGCTCGGACTCATGATTTCCGGTTTGGTTTGAATGGGAAGTAATGAAACGAATTTTGCTAAATCAAAATTGATATTTACAAGGGGTGATGAACTTGTTTTTAGACTGATTTGCTGTACACATAAAAACGGTTCAGCGTATCCTCCTAAATGATAAGAAAAGCTTCCAGTTTTATTTTTCGAACTGTTTGATTTCCCTTCAATCTTAAAATTGATATATCCACTTTGCCAGGTCCAATACATGCCATGAATAGGATCTAAATCTCCACCCATAATGCCAGAAACATTGGTGCTGCTATCAATTCCAATATTCATCCTGATTTCATCAAATTGAAGATCATTTCCTTTTAAAGAAAAGGATAAACTCAAACAATCATTTAAATTGATAAGATGAAAACTGTTATCTTCTTTATAAACCAAATTTCCTTTTTTATAGAGTTCAATTTCAGAAAGATAAAATTTGCAAAGGCTAATTTGAAAGGAATCGTTTTTAGTAGATAAGAAATATTTCTTTTCAGTTTGAAACACATCATTTCCCCAAATAGGCTTCAGACGCAAGTTTTGCGCAGCTCCTTTTTTGGGAAGCAGGATATAAATCAAGCCGAAAAGAAAAAGAATGAATTTGATTTTCATGTAGGAATAAGGTAGACAAAAGAAAGGAAATTCCTACTATGAAACTATTCTAAATCATAATGAATCAGCCTAAAAAATAAAAATTACTTCTCCCAACTCATAGCTACTTTTCCTTTCGTTCGCATTGATTCGATATAAGCAATGGCATCAGGTATTTGTTTGTATGAATACGTCTTTTCTATTTGCACTTTAATGTGTTTTTGCTCTATTAAATGAGCCAAAATTTCAAGGTCAGTTTTATTTACTTCAGCAGTAAACTGAGTAAGAGGAAAGCTTCCTAACATCTTTTTGAACAAGACGCCTACCATATGGCCCATACTGGTAAAACCAATCATGACACCACGTTTTCCCATTCTTTTATAATCATCAAAATTCAGGTTTCCATTGGCATCAATAATCAAATCATAATTTCCTTTTTGTTGGTGAATATCTATTTGGTCATAAGCAATCACATCATCTGCTCCTAAAGTCTCAACAAAGGATTTATTTTTAGTCGAACAAACTGCAGTTACTTTAGCACCTCGGGCTTTTGCAATTTGAACGGCAAAATGTCCAACACCACCCGATGCTCCATTAATCAGAACCGATTCACCTGCTTTTAATTTTCCATGCGTATCAATGGCTTGCAAAGCTGTTAATCCTGCTATTGGAACACATGCCATTTCAATAAAGCTGATTTCATTTGGCATGAATGCAACACATTTTTCATCAATCTGAATGTATTCTGCAAAAGCGCCACCAGTAAGTGATTCTCCATAAACTCTATCACCAACTTTGGAGTGTTTGGTTTTACTACCAACTTTTTCTACAATACCTGCGAAATCTGCACCTAGAATTTTTTCTTTTGGTTTGAATAATCCAGTTGTAAATCTTGCAAAAAAAGGAGCACCTCTTAAAATGTGCCAATCAGCGGGATTTGCAGAGTTGGCCATTACTTTCACCCGAATTTCATTTTCCTTTAAAGGTGCTAATTCTATTTCTTCAAGGTGAAGTATTTCTGGTCCGCCGTATTGTGTTTTGATAAAAGCTTTCATGTTTTCTAATAATATCTAAGAGAAAACTATGACGAAGGAAGGGGAGGAAAAGTTACAAAATGTAAAATAGTTCATCAAAGGGCATAAAAAAACTCCGGCATAACCGGAGTTTTTAAGAAAGAGATTTTTCTCTTATTTTCTTGATATGGCTTTCAAAGCTGCATCAACAATGTTTTGCGCTTCTAGATCGTATTTTTTCATCAATTCATCTGGTGTTCCACTTTCTCCAAAGCTATCGTTTACACCAACCATTTCAATGGGTAATGGCATTTCACGCGATAACAATTGACAAATACTATCTCCCAATCCACCATTTAATTGATGTTCTTCAGCAGTTACCACACATTTTGTTTTGCTTACAGATTCCAAAATTGCTTGTCTGTCTAATGGCTTGATGGTATGTATATTGATGATTTCTGCATTGATTCCTTTTTCAGCCAACAGATGTCCGGCTTCAATTGCTTTCCAAACTAAATGTCCAGTTGCAAAAATGCTCACATCAGTTCCTTCGTTTAACATCAATGCTTTACCAATTTCAAATTTTTGGTCGGCAGCAGTAAAATTAGGAACTGCCGGTCTTCCAAATCTTAAATAAACCGGTCCATCATATTCTGCAATGGCAATGGTTGCTGCTTTGGTTTGGTTAAAATCGCAAGGATTAATTACCACCATTCCAGGAAGCATTTTCATTAAACCAATATCTTCTAAAATCTGATGTGTTGCACCATCTTCACCCAAAGTAACACCTGCATGAGATGCGCATATTTTTACATTTTTACCGGAGTAGGCAATCGATTGACGAATCTGATCGTAAACACGTCCGGTACTAAAATTAGCAAATGTTCCTGTAAACGGAATCAATCCACCAATTGTTAAACCAGCAGCAACGCCCATCATATTTGCTTCTGCAATTCCAACTTGGAAAAATCTTTCAGGATGGTCTTTTTGAAAGGCATCCATTTTTAATGAACCCGTTAAATCTGCACATAAGGCCACTACTTTTGGATTTGTTTTTCCTAATTCCGAAAGTCCGGCTCCGAAACCACTACGGGTATCTTTTACATTCTGTATCTCAAATTGCTTCATGAGTAATGATAATTTTAATTCAAAGTAATATTTGTGGCTTGGCCACTTGTAATTTTAAATCCTCTTTCAAAAGTATTGCTGCTTCTACTGGCACCTTTTGCTCTATAAATAATTTTGTAATCACCAGGCTGAATCACATATTGATGCATGCGTTTATCAGTTGATAATTTGCAAACCCACACCAATTCATTTCTAATCATTTGGTAGATATCAGCATAAAAATCTTGAACCTGAAAACTTACTATCAGTTTGCCCGGTTGTGGAAGCTGAATGGTAGTAGTTGTGCTTTGATCAACCGACACTTCCTTGAAAATCATTCTTGGTAAACATAGAACCTCTACATCATATTTTCCTACAATGTATTTTTCTTTTGCTATGGCATCCTGAACGTGTAAGGTTTTGTAATCTTTTGCTTTTCTGGTAATGAATTGCAGGTTATTGTAATTCGTTAATCCATCAACCCTAACAGTTAGTTGTCCTTGAGGTGCATCCACTCCAATAATGGTATGTTTTCCCGGTGTAACTTCTATGTTTTCTTTGGTAACAGGTGGAATAGTATGAACCACCATTCTGTATTTGTAAACTGGGTCTAGTAAAATTGTATCAGGGTTACCTCTTTCATTAATGGTATGCATATAGTTATACAACAATTGGTTTGATTTCATGTCGTAAAAACTCATATTTACATTAGTTTCTGTTGGTTTACCATTAATGTCTAATAAGTTAACCTGAGCTGTTGTATTATTTAAGGCCTGTGAAATAACCACATTTAAAACCGTGTTGAACCCTTCTTCTGTATTGGCATCATAGTATTTACCTACACAGTCAAATGCTTTTTTGAAATCGGGAGTTGAACCAATTCCAATAATAAAAGGCTTAAGAATAATTCCTTTACTCTGCAAAGCTTCAGAAACAGCACATGGGTCACCTGAACATTCCTCAATTCCATCGGTAATTAAAATGATTACGTTTCTTGAATATGGGTCTGTTGGAAAATCAGAAGCCGACATCAATAATGAATGAGCAATTAATGTTGTTCCTTTGGGATTGATTGCCTGAATTCTGTTTTTTATTTCAGTGTGATTTTTTGGTCGGAATGGAACTTCTAGTCTGGTATCCTTGCAATTTCTTGCACCCGGAGGAGAAGTATGTCCATAAACACGCAAGGCAACTTCCACATTTTTGAGTGGCGCTAAACTGTCAATTGTTTTAGATAAAAGTCGTTTTGCAACATTTATTCGGGTATCATTATCTAGTTTAGCGTACATACTACCACTGGCATCAAGTAAAAACAGGATACGAGTTACAGTAGGTTTTTTTTGGGTTTGTGCCTGAGCAAAACCTCCTCCTATCAAATAAAGAAAGAAGGCAAAACCCAATAGGGTTTTAAAAAGAATTTTGAATTTTTGCATGCAGGCTAGTTAACGTGTTTAGTAATCTCCAATTGTTTCAGGAAGCTGAGAAAGGGCATTTGCCAATTCAGCATCATTTGGAGCAACACCGTGCCATTTATGACTACCCATCATAAAATCAACTGGGTAACCCATTTCTGTGCGCATCATTATAAAAATTGGTTTTCCATTTCCGGCCATTGATTTGGCTTTTGCCATGGTTTCCAAAATATTTTCATGATTGTGTCCATCCATATCTAAAACTTCCCAACCAAAAGCTGCAAGTTTAGTGCCAATATCGGTACCTAATCCCATTACTTCTTTGGTAGAACCATCAATTTGTTGTCCGTTAAAATCGATAGTAACAATTAAATTATCGATTTTCTGGTGAGCAGCAAACATAAATGCTTCCCAATTCTGACCTTCTTCAATTTCACCATCACCCATTAAACAATAAACTAATTTTGAATCATTGTTTAATTTTTTTGCCAAAGCAGCACCCGCAGCAACAGAAACTCCTTGGCCCAAAGAACCCGATGCAACTCTAATTCCTGGTAATTCTTCATGAGTTGTTGGATGTCCTTGTAAACGAGTATTAATTCTGCGAAAAGTTTTCAATTCTTCTACAGGAAAATAACCTGAACGTGCTAAAACACTATAAAATACTGGTGAAATATGCCCGTTCGAAAGAAAAAAGATATCTTCTCCAATACCATCCATTTTAAAATCAGGATTATGGTCCATAATATTAAAATATAAGGCTGTTAAGAAATCAGCACAACCCAAACTTCCGCCCGGGTGGCCACTTTTACATCCATGAACCATTCTTAAAACATCTCTTCTTACCTGGCTAGAGGTAGCAGTTAATTCGCTTGCCGACAGCTTATTCATTCTGTATTTTTTAAATTAATAGCTGCGAAAATAAAAAAGGCAAACCTAAGTTTGCCTTTTATTTATAAAATCTTTGTGGAAATCAATTGTTTTATATCATTTCAAGCAACCAAAACAACAGTCCTACAAGGAAAATGAGTGAGCCAATCCAAGAAATAAATCCTCCGGCACCAACAATCATTCCCAAAATTGCACCAACAATAATTAATATTAATCCTACTACCATCCATTTTATAGGATTATTTACCAAACCTTGGATTTCTTTTGAATCTTGTTTTTTTAGTTCTTTATGAAGAGTCTTAAATTGATTTTTGATATCTTTTACTTCGTTTGATAAAGATTTAAAACTGCTTTTACTACCAGATGATGGAACAGTTGCTTTGATACTATTTTCAATTTTTTTTGTTTCTGAAGGATTAATTTGTTCAATCCCGGCTATCAAAGGTTCAGATAGTTTTGGTTTTTCAATTTTTATTTCGGCCTTTTTACTTTCTATTATTTCGTTTTTAGGATTTGATTTAACAATCGCAGTTTCTTTTTTAATACTAACTTTATCTCTGTAAGAATATAATTGTTTTCCGCAAGAGCTAATAAAAATTAGGCTTACAACTAAAATGGCAAAATGGAAATTTTTTATATTTTTCATATTTAGGAAATTTGACAGCAAGATATTTGCTTTTTAAATATTTCGGAAGTTTATTCTCGTATTCCTTTGATAACACTCATTTTCTTAAGTTTATTGATTTTTGGTTTACCTTAAATACTGCCAATTATTTACTTAATTTCGGATATTAATTAGATTAGTACTAAACTTTCAGATTAAACTTACGATTTTTGCCGCCCACTTTTCAATTAGAAATAATATTAAAATAGATTTGGAAAGAACCATTTATTAAAAATGCGTAAAGAAATTCAAATTCAGGTTTTGCCTGCAGAGCAGGATTCAAAGGAGAAAATTCAATCTTATATTTTTTCTTCTACAGGAATTTCAGAATCTGAATTAAACGGATTTAAAATCAAAAAGAAAAGCATTGATGCACGACGACAACCCATCAGAATTAACCTGACTTTAGAACTTTTTATAAAAGAAGAACTTCAGGATGATTTGATTCAATTTGATTTTAAAAATGTACAAAATGCCAGAGAAGTTGCTATTATTGGTGCTGGTCCTGCTGGTTTGTTTGCTGCTTTGCGATTGATTGAGTTAGGATTGAAACCTATAGTTTTTGAAAGAGGTAAAGATGTTAAAGAACGTAGGCGAGATTTAGCCAATATCACCAGAAACAATACAGTAAATCCTGAAAGTAATTACTGTTTTGGTGAAGGTGGTGCTGGAACTTATAGCGATGGAAAATTATATACCAGAAGCTCAAAACGTGGTGATGTAAATCGAATTCTAAAACTATTGGTTTACCATGGTGCCGACCCAGCTATTTTGTATGAAAGTCACCCACATATTGGTACCAACAAATTACCTGGAATTATTACACGCATCAGAGAAACAATTTTGAATTTTGGCGGCGAAGTTCATTTTAATGCCAAACTAACAGATTTTCTTTTGGATGGGAAAACCTTAAAGGGCATTTATATTGGAGAAAATTTACATCGTTTTGAACAGGTAATTCTTGCAACAGGACATTCTGCTCGTGATGTTTTTGAACTTCTAGAAAAGAAAAAAATTGCTATAGAAGCCAAGCCTTTTGCATTGGGTGTTAGAATTGAACATCCACAAGAGCTAATTGATAAAATTCAATATAAATGTTCTACAGAAAGAAGTGAGTTTTTGCCTCCTGCAAGTTATAGTGTAGTGCAACAGGTTGCAGGTAGAGGTGTGTTTTCGTTTTGTATGTGTCCGGGTGGAATTATTGCTCCTGCCATGACAGCTCCCGGTGAAATAGTGGTGAATGGTTGGAGTCCGAG
>JAIYDG010000406.1 GCA_027487625.1 Bacteroidota bacterium | reverse complement strand
TAAAGGACTAAATACAAATATTTCGGCTGCACTTGTTCCACCTTTTAAGTCAAATGAACTTGATTTAATGAGTTTCTCTTTTGTCATTTCCGAATCATAAAAAGTCTTGGTGAAAACTGATTCATTTTTTGCAAAAGTTGCTATGATTACCTGAATCGAAAATAATATCAAAGCAAAAGCTATTCCTGATGAAATTAGAATCTCACTTCTAATTCCGATTTTCATGGTTTGTGTAGCACCAACGCCCTCCCTTTCGGGAACATTATCAATTTTAAAGGCAGATTTTATATCCCCCGGACTACAATATTCACCTTTAAACCATTTAACTTCATCATAACTACTTTCCTCAATTAAAATAAATGGAGGAGAAATGAATTCTTTTAGTTTATCATCCTCATCTTGCAAAATATTATAATGAAACTCGCCTTGGGCTTGTTCTATTTTTGCGCAGTATTTATTGTAAACATAATAATGGTTTCCTTCAAATGTAAATTGCCTAACATTTTTGCTAAGTGCTCTTGGATAATTATCAACTTGTTTTAATAAATTCCAATGTCCATTAAATTCGGATAAAGTTGCATATCCATTTTCAGGATTGAATAAGATGTATTCAGTCCAAAAGTATTTATGACTTCCTGATTCTTTTTTTCTGATAATCCCTCTAACAATATATTCAATACCAAACAAAGTTCCTTTTGTTCCAATGGGCAAAACAACATTTGGTACAACATCAAAAGTCTTCTCTTTTTTTAAGACTAATTGCTCATCATAAACCAAGTAATTTTTACATGATGGACAAACCAATGCTCTGGTTTGAAACTTTCCTGAAATAGAAAGTTTTTCTGAACAAACCGGACAATTAATTAAAGGTGGATTTTCCATCATTTAAATAGTAATTAGGTTTGTTTTAGAAAATTGAAAATCCTTGAAAGAGCCATATTTTCCAGTAAAAATCTGGTGATTTTTATCATTGTAGATAAATACAATTGCCGCATCCCCAAAATTATTACTCAAATTGATATAGAAAAAATTTGAAGAGGTAAGATTCAATTCTTCAATTTCACCTAAATAATGAGTCATGCAGTTTTTGTCAACTGATTCAATATATAGAGGTTCTGTAATTGTATTTAAATTGATTTTAGCGCCGGATCTTAAATTGTTTAATTGCTGAGCATTGAGTTTGGTTTCAGATTTTTTTGCTACAACATAATTACCTAATTGCTCAAAAATATGTAACTCATCTGTTTCACCATTTAAAAACAGCCAATGATTTAAATAAGAATTTTTTAAATGATGACGATACCTTCCAATTGCTACATATTTTTTCTTTTCATGATTTAATTCTGTACCAATTTGAAGTAGGCTTAAATCATTAGGCATTGGATTGGCAAAATCAATATAAACTTCATTTGAAGGATTACGTTCATTTATTTTATGACAACTTTTACAAACGATATAACGAGTATTCAGCGCATAAGCCTGTAAAGTTTGGTTACATCTTTTACAAGTATATTCCATTTTCGACTTATCGTTTTATGGTTTGAAATTGTATAATATCGCCTTCAAAGTACTTAATAATACCATCTGCAATCGCCTGAGTTTTTGCTGAATTATCTCTTTTGTAATTTGATAAAAACACATCAAAAGTGAGGTATTCGAATTCTGGCCAAGTATGAATACTGATATGAGATTCGGTTAAACAAACCAAAGCTGTAAATCCTGCTTCTGGAAATTGATGGTAAGTTTCACCGATTTGTTCCAGTTCATGTAACTGAATAAGTTGTTCTAAATAAACTTTGAAACTACTTACATTTTGAAGTAGTTCAATGTTTTTTACTTTTAATTCGGATAGAATATGTGCGCCGGGTTGATACAAATTAGGTAGCTTTTTGCTTTCGAACGAAAATAAGATTTGTGATTATATTCTTATCATATAGGCCTGATTTTTTACGAATTTGTTTTTTTATTCTTTTTGGTTGATTTTTACTTTCTGAAAATCAATGCGTTAATATTTTTTTTTGACGCTAGGCAACTTTAGTGTCCTATCAAACATTATAGCATTTGAAACATGAAGACATTTACTAAACATCAAATAGAGCTTTGCAGAAAGGCAGATCGCAGCACACAGCGATTGGTATTTGATGCTTTATATGCGCCCATGTTTAGAATTTGTCAGAGGTATTTGGTTCATACTGCACAAACAGAAGATTGTGTTTTAAAAGGAATGATGAAGATGTTTCAGGAAATTGATTCATTCATTTTTGAAGATGAAACCAGTTTGTTCAAATGGCTTAGACAAATTGTGGTAAATGAAGCTTTAATGGAATTAAGGAAGAAAAATAATTTCTATTTAATGCCTGAAGAAAGTTTCCCTGAAATTGCAGATCAACAAGATATATTATCAGCTATGCATGCTGAAGATATCAATAAAATGATTCTGAAATTACCCACTGGTTATAGAACAGTTTTGAATCTTTTTGTTGTAGAAGGTTACTCACATAAGGAAATTGCTGAGATGTTAAACATCAAAGAATCGACAAGTAAAACCCAATACATGAAAGCAAAAAGTAAGTTAAAGGAAATCTTGGAAAATTATCGAGGAGAAGCAAATGGAACATTTGGAGAATAATATAATCAGAAAAAAGCTAGAGAGTTTAGAAGAACTGCCTTCAAACTATGAAGTTAATTTGGCTTCTAAGTTCGATTTGGTTATGCAAGCCAATCAGCCTAAAAAGAAAAATTATTTGCTTTGGTTGGCTGTACCAGCTAGCATTGCTGCTAGTTTTATTCTTTTTTTGATTTTTGGACAATCGAATATTCCGAGTACTCTGATTGCATCTAAAGTTAAAAAACCTCAAACCTCAAAATTTGATAATATTAAACCTCAAAAGCAAATGGCTATTGGTTTTCCAATTAGAGTTAAAAATAAAAAAGCAATCTCCCCTTCGAAAAAAGTAGAATCTAAAACAACTATAGTTCCCCAATTAGCAGTAAATACAAAACAAGAAAATAAAACAGATCAAATAGATTCACTTGTTTCCGAAATTCAAATTGTTTCAAATAATTCCAATCAAAAACAAAAAAAATCGAGGTTTCGTGAAATAGATTTTAATGACCAAGTATTACCAGTAAATCTTGCATCAGAATCTAAAAAAGAACCCAATTTTATTAGGTTTAAATTCTCTGATGGAGCAGCTATAAACTCTATTCAGCCAGAAAAAGTTCTTAGTTATAGACAATCATTTTAAACATTAAAATTATCATATTATGAAAAACATCTTTTCAAGGTGCATGACAACTATTGCCCTAATTTTCGCAAGTTCAGCTCTATTTGCTTATGAAAGAATCAACAATGATACGCTCATTATTAAACTTGAATCTGGTTCGCAAATCAAATTGGTTTGTTTCGATTTTAACAGATTGAAAGATTATACAAAAGCTGATTCTTTGATGCAATTATTTTATGTGGATTATGAAAAATCATTAGTTGGTTTAAGTGAAGCTAATTATCCTAAAGAAATACATTATTTAATTGCTGAAAACGGAAAAAGAAGAATGAAAATGCAAGATCCTGATTTTGCGGAAGGATTTGATTTGGCTAAAGAATCTTATATAATCAATGAAAATTTATCTTCTATACATTTTGTGATTTATGATTTGAAATCAAATGTTCAGATTCATTTATATCCTCTTTCTTATGGTCAGATTTCATTGATGAAATCTATAAGTTTAAATGCAGCAGTTGCTAAACTTAAAGATGAAAAAAAAGACTTAAAAAGGAACTATTTATATGCATTAAATAACAATAATTCAAGTTTTGAAAAAATAAAATTAGAATCATATCCCAAAGATCAATTAGAAATTCATGCGGATGTAAATACCCTTTTAATTGGAAACCAGTGGACACCTGCAATTGGTTTGGAAGCTAGGTTGATGTTTTTTAACAGATTTAATATACCAAAATGGTGTGTTGGTTTAGCTTGGAGTTCTTACGGATTTTCTGATTTTAAAGATGGGCAGTTTAAAAATTTCACTTACAATACTGGAGTTGATGCAAGGTTGATGTTTAACCTAAATCAATATGGAGAAGACGTAAATTGGTTAGGACTTGAACTTGGATTAATACTGCCAACTAAAAACGAAACTCCTGCTCTTTCAGGCACATCTTATAAATTCTTGGTGCATAATACCTACAATGGTTTTGGGTATTCATTTGGAAGTATCACTGATGGTAATAAAAATTGGTTGCCAGTAGTAGGAATTAGTTTACCATTTTAAATTACAAATCATATAAATTATTTGTTTATTATGGATTCTGATTTTAATTTCCACTTTTATTAAAATCAGAATCCTTTTCTATGAATAAATTATACAGTTTTTTAATTGCGCTCATTTTTGTTACCAATACTGCATATTCAATTACGGAGCCTGCATTAAGTTCGCCTGCAAATGCAAGTTTAAATTTTACAGGATTAACTCTAAATTGGAATGCGGTTGCGGGATGCAGTTTTTATCAGCTCCAAGTTGACACCAGTTCTAGTTTTAATTCACCTGTTGTTTTTAATACTACCAAGGCTTATATCAATTCTTCAAGTTTAAATTCAGATACCGAACATTATTTGGAAAACTTATTCTTCGGAACAAATTACCATTGGAGAGTTAGGTGTTATATTAGCGGAGATACTTCAATTTGGCAGCAAAGAACATTTACTACCTTAAACATCTTAACACATTCAAGTCCGGCTAATAATTCTCTTAATAACCCAATTGTTACCTTAAACTGGTTACCTCATACAGGCGTTGACTTTTATGATGTACAAATGGATACAAGTGTAAGTTTCAGTTCTCCTGCTTTAAAATCAGCAACTAAAACCTATATCAATTCTACTGATGGTAATTCTGATACGCAACATTCATTTGATGATTTGTTTTTTGGAACTAATTATTTTTGGAGAGTAAGAGCCAGAAATGCAGTAGATACTACTAATTGGACAAGTAATTGGCAATTGTTAATCACCGATACAATGTACCTTTCTTCACCTTCATCGAATTCAGTTACAAGTTCTGGATTAACTTTAAATTGGAGTCCTAATCCAGGTGTTGATTTTTATGAATTACAGGTCGATACTAGCTCTTCGTTTAATTCAAACCAATTTAGAACTTTCACAAAAACTTATATCAATTCTACTGATGGCAATTCAGATACTCAACATTATTTAGAAGATTTGTTTTTTAGTCAGAAATACTTTTGGAGAGTACGTTCTTTTAATTTGGTTGATACAACAAAATGGAGTCAAGTATGGAATTTCACAACCAATAATATTTCGGTGTTGAGTTCACCAGCAAACGGCTCTATTTCGTGGGTGGGACTTACACTTGATTGGGCCCCAAATACAGCGGTTGATTTTTATGATTTACAAATTGATACCAATATAAGTTTTAATACTCCTATGTTAAGATCAATTAGTAAATCTTATATAAATTCTACTAATGGAAATACAGATACGCAACATTATATTGATGAATTATTATTTGGTCAGAGATACTTTTGGAGAGTTCGTTCACGTAATTTAGTAGATACAACAGTTTGGAGTGAAGTTTGGAATTTTACTACGCGTGACTTGGTAAATTTAGCTTCACCACTTAATAATTCTCAAAATTGGTCTGGACTTACTCTTGATTGGAATCCTCATCCGGGAGCCGATTTTTATGATGTTCAAATTGATACTACAGATAATTTTAATTCAAATGCATTCAAAAGTGTTTCTAAAACTTATATCAATTCTACTGATGGAAATACCGATACCCAACATTTTTTTGAAGACCTGTATTTTGGTGTAAACTACCATTGGAGAGTTAGAGCAAGAAATTTAAGTGATACAAGTGAATGGTTTCAGACATGGACTTTTTCTACCAGAGATTTTGTAACACATTCTTCACCTGCGAGTAATACCAATCAATGGACAGGTTTAACATTAGATTGGTTACCACATACTGGTGTTGATTTTTACGATATTCAAGTGGATACAAGTAACCAGTTCAATTCACCAGCTTTAAAATTTGCTTTTAAAAATTATACTTCTAGCTCAGATGGTAATGCCGATACTTATCATTTTGTAGATGACTTGTTTTTTGGCAAGAACTATTATTGGAGAGTTCGTGCTAGAAATCTTGTTGATACCACTTCTTGGAGTACTCAATGGACATTCAATACCAATGATTATGTTACGCTGTCAAGTCCTGCCGAAGCACAATTAAATGTTGCAACTACTGGTACTACCTTAAACTGGCTGCCACATACTTCTGTTGATGCCTATCATTTACAAATAGATACAACCAATATTTTCACCTCACCAATTACACAGAATATTGGAAAAGCTTATATAAGTTCATCTGATGGAAATACCGATACTCAACATTCTTCAGGCACTTTGCTCACCAATAAGGTTTATTTTTGGAGAGTAAGAGCTGCAAATGCAGTAGATTCTTCTGCATGGACAACTCGTTCCTTGAGCACAGGTTCTGTACCGATAGTTTATCCATCAGTTTCTACCTTAATATCACCGACAAATGGATTTACCAATCAAGTGAATGGTATCAGTTTTTCATGGAGTACAGCAACAAATGCCAATGCATATGAATTTCAGATAAGTTCGAATCCTGATTTTATTTCTACTTTTAATACCCAAGTTCTTACAAGTACTAGTCTAGTTTTAAATAATCTACCTACAGGTAAATATTATTGGAGAGTTAGGGCTATCAGAAATATGACAATCTACTCTAATTGGTCTCCAATTCGATTGCTCAATCAATGTTTGAGGACATTTAGTAATTATAATTTAAACGTTTGCGGTGGATTATTTTGGAATGGTAAAAACAGAAGCCAAACTGGAACTTATATAGATACCATTCAAAATGTGAATGGTTGTGATTCAGTTATTCAATTGCAATTAATAGTTCGTCCTACCAAGTATAATTTTTATGAAATCAGAACTTGTGATTCTTATTTTTTTAATGGCGAATCAAGAATTTATTCAGGTAGATTTTATGATACATTACAAACCAGTTTAGGCTGCGATAGTATTGTGGCAATTGATCTTTATCTTTCATATTCATCTACATCAACAAAAAATATAAATTCATGTGGTCCTGTTAATGTAAATGGTAAAACCTATACAAGTTCAGGTATATATAAAGATACCTTGGTTAATGCAACAAACTGTGATAGCATTATTACCCTGAATATTTCAATTGTTAATTCATATTTAACTCAATTAAATGAATCAGCATGTGGTGCATTTAAATTTGGAAATCGGATTTTAACTCAAAGCGGTTTTTATGTTGATAGTTTAAAGTCTATAAATAATTGCGATAGTATAGTTTCATTGATTTTAACATTAAAAAGTAGCACCATTAATTATCTTAATGCTTCCACTTGTAAAGAATATCTGTTTAATAATAAACTATTGAATCAATCGGGTATTTACCGTGATACATTAGTAGGGCTGAATACCTGTGATAGTATTGTGGTTCTGGATTTGACAATCAAGCAGCCAACAAATGCCAATTTTACTATTCAATCTTGTGGTGATTTTGTTTTCAGAAACAAGAGTTTTACTAGCTCAGGAATTTATTTTGATACCTTAACAAATGCTCAGTTTTGTGATAGTATCATTAAAATTGATTTGAGCATCACCAGAGTGGATACCTCTGTTACTCTTAATTCGAACATTTTAATTGCTAATGCTACCAATGCATCTTTCCAATGGTTAAGGTGTGGTTTTGGTTTGATTTCAGGTGCCAATCAGAAAAGTTTTATACCATCTGTTTCAGGAGAATACTCAGTTGTGGTTAACCAACAAAATTGTATAGATACTTCTGCTTGTTATTTAGTGGCAGTTACAGGAATTCAGAATACTTTTGCTGATGAAAATGTATTGGTTTATCCGAATCCTACAAGTGGATTGTTGAATGTAGAATTGCGAAATTCAGTTCAGGATTATGATATAAAATTATTTGCGGTTGATGGTAAGTCTATCGAAATTGATTTCAGTAAAAAAGTACAAGCAATTCAAATGGATTTAAGTGAACTAAAATCTGGAATTTATTTCCTTCAGATTTTGAATAAGTCAGGTAGATCATTCTTTTATAAGCTTAATAAGAATTAATACGAAGACCTAAATGTTTGCCAATAGCGAATATTAAAAACAAGGTTTAGTTTTTAATTGACTTTTTAAACGAAATCATAGACCCCGATAGGTGGTCTCATGTTTATAGTAAATACATTAAGTATGATTACCCCCCTTTTCTCTTCAACGCGGACCTTTGGTCCGCGTTGAAGAGAAAAGGGGGGTTGTGTTTCATCATATTTTGTTTTCTATAATCATTTCATCCCTTCAGGATTTTTAAGACGGTGCAATTCAATAGGTATCTTTTTTTAATTTACCTTTTATGATTTAGTTTGATTAAAAAATCTGATGCAATACTAAACTCCAGAAGAAAGTACTGATGAATCCCAAAAGAATGCTGATTCCAATAATTAGATTAGCCAGCTCTGTTTTTAATTGAAACCTTTCACACAAAATACTTAAACTCATCAAAACAGGCATGGCCGACTCAAATACTGAAATTTGAGAATATGCACTACCAAACCCACTTAATAAAACATAAGCTAATACCAATATCGGAGCCAATATCAGTTTATAAATAAATACAGGAATGATCAAGCCTAACTCATTTCTCCAACCAGAGATTCTGATTTGTAGTCCTATTGAAAACAAAGCCAAAGGAGCTATAGTAGAAGCCAATTGAGTAAATAAGTTATCAAGAACAGGAAATTGAATTTCATTTGGAAGTATCAAAGCAATTATGCTTACAACCAGAGGTGGAAATTTGATTAGATTGAGTAGGATTCCACCTATTTTTAATTGCTTAAAACTACTATAACTCGTTGCGATAAAAAGACCAATTGTTGAGAAAAGTAAAAAGGTCATTTGATCGCTAATGACAGCAATGCGAATATAATCATCTCCGAAATAAGTTTTGATTAAAGGAAATCCAATAAATGAGGTATTACATAATCCTGAGGCTAAAATCAACAAACCTTTTGTAGGTTTATCGAAGTGAAATTTTAAATCGAGTATATATACAAAAACAAAACTTCCTCCCAAAACCAAAATAGGAGATAAGGCTGGTCCTAGTAATTGTGAATTGATTTCAAGATGCCAGAGATGTTTTAAAGAAACTGCAGGTAAAGCTAAATAGATTATCCAATGATTGATGGCTTTATAAGAATCATTTGGCACAAAACTGAAACGGCGGAATAAAATTCCACTTAAAATACAAATGCCAATTAAAAGAAAATTTTCGATGGATTTAAGATTAGAATTTATCTCTCAATTTGGTAAATGGCTTTTCGAAAAACACATACAAAAGCGTAGATAAAACCAAACACAAAGCCCAATAAAAAACATACATCAAAGCAGCAGTACTTGTCGACCAGCCAGCACCTTTATTACTTAGTAAGTCGAATTGGATAGCAAGCAAACCTCCATTAATCAAGTATAGTGAATATGAAATAATTGAAACACCAGTAACAAGTTTTGCTAGGAAGGTAAATTTAATTTCATTTAACTGAGACAAATAGGGAAGGAGAAGTGCAATTGAAATACTTAACAAACTAAAAAAGATGGTATTGTTAAAATGAGAAGGGTTAATTTCCATTAAATTGTTTTCGAATTTCATTAATAAGGCAACTCCAATAAAACCAAATATAAAAAGTGGGATGCTGAAATTTTTCCAAAGTTCTGGAGCCTTTTTGCTAATATAAACAGCAATAAATCCATAGTAAATAGAATCCAATCTAATTAATGCAACTTCTCTTAACATATAAACCCATTTGTAGTTCGGTTCTAAAAAGTATACAGAATATATCCATCTTAAAGCTGTAACTATTGTTATTAACAGAATGCTTGTCCAGAGGAACAAAGAAGCTTTTCTACTAAAAAGAAGTGCAGAAAGAGCTAATACCAAAGGAGAAACTAGGTAACTAATTTCTTCGATACTTAGACTCCAAGATTCTTCAAAAAAGAAAGGAGGAGTATTAAAAATATTCTGCGTAAAAAAGAAGTATCTCCACAAAATTGCAGGTAAATCGTAGTGGTAAACAGCTATATAAACCAGAAGAATAAGAAAGTAATTAGGTAAAGTTCTGAACCATCTTCTAATCCAGAAATGTTTGATATCTTGAAAAGTGAGGGAATTCCCATTTTTTTCGAATTGTTTGAGTAAAATTCCACCAATAAGAAAACCTGATAAAACGAAAAATAGCTCAACACCTAAAATTCCGCTACCATGAAATAAAGCCTTAAATGGTTTTGAAAAGCTCTCTGTCATCCAACGCGAATGACTTTGAACAACTAAAATAATTGCAACAAAACGCAGGGCATCTAAGCCAAAAACACGGCCTTTTGTGTCGAAAATTTCGGAAAATCTTTTTAGCATAGTATTTAATTGTGCTCAAATATTTTCTTAATCTGTGGGATTTCAAATTTTACTTATCTACTTAGATATAGGAATAGACTATCAAAACAAACATTTCAAAATCGGATTGGATTGTTTTTCAGATAGATTACGCATAAAATGGCCATGAAAAATTACATTTTTCAAACTTTTTTTTGATTAAACATGATTATTTTTATATTTGCAGCCCTTTAAAGGTAAAACGGCGGGGTAGCTCAGTCGGTTAGAGCGTAGGATTCATAACCCTAAGGTGGGCAGTTCGATCCTGCTCCCCGCTACAAAATAAAAAGCTTCACTTTTGTGAGGCTTTTTTTTATGCCTTTATTTTTAGCCAAATTAATAGCTCAGTTGGTTAAGAGCGTAGGATTCATATCCGCCCACTGGCGGAGGGCTTTCGATCCTGCTCCCCGCTACAAAATGAAAAAAGGCTTTTCACTTGCGTGGAAAGCCTTTTTTGTGTCAACAAATCGGGCGAAGGATTCGGACCAAGCACAAAAGTTTTGAGAAGAAAAAAAATGAATCTTTTTTTTAAAATTGATTATAACTTAGGAGTATAGAACTTTCATCTAACTAAAATCAAAAGCCAGTAGCAAGGAGCCAGTTGCCAGAGGCTTTTCTTTAGCTGGCGGAGGGCTTTCGATTCTGCTTCCCGCTACTTTAAAAGAAATAACTTTGGCCATTTG
>JAIYDG010000627.1 GCA_027487625.1 Bacteroidota bacterium | reverse complement strand
CGAAGCTGTTTTTAGTTTTTGCAAGTCAGCAATAATTTTTGTGCCGATGTCCAACATTTCTAAGAGAAAACCTAAACGTTTTATTACAGCTTGTGAATCAAATTTCTTGGCGTATTCGAGTAGTGTTTCGTATTTTATTTTGTCTTTTGAAGTATAGATTGATCTTGCCACTTCCACAATTCCACCTGCATAATCGGGTTTGAATAGGCAGTCAATAAAAGTTTTTTCTAAGTCGGAGCAAAGCACTTGATTAAAACTGTCAATCCAAATTTTCTTTGCACCGAAAAAGTGTTTCTCATTGTGATAAATAAATTGAAAAGAAACTTCTTTTATTATTATTTCTGATGGTCGTATTTGTTTTGAAACAACGATTTGTTCTTTTAATGATGGTTGTGTAATGAGGTTATGTATTTGCAAAGCGGAATAATAGCCTATATAATGTTTGGCATCATTTACCAAATGCTCTGCAATCAAATGCCAGTCGGGCATGAAGGCTTCCGCATTTTGTTCATAGGGTATGATGTAATAAACGCCTTCTTTCAATCGCATTAAAAGTCCCCTTCTGGTCATGTCGCTCAGTAATTCTCTTAATGCACTTGCTTTAGAGTTGGGCAGGGCTTTGTAAGCCAAAGAATAGTCAAAGCAATTTCTGTTCTGTCCATTGAAATAGGATAAAAGTTCGTTTGATTGCGTTGATATGTATTTATTCTTCATAGTAACAATGTCAGGCCAAACCTGACTACAATGATACGAAAGATAATTTGGATACTTGTCGTGTTTTTTGAAAAATGTTATTATTCATAGTTAAAAAGTCAGGATTAGCCTGACAATTAAGATATGAAACATCATTATTTGTATGTGGGTTGTCTAATTTGGATCTTTTGAAGGCGTTGGTTACCTGTCAAAATGGTTTGTCTTTGTAATTTCGTATATGCTTTTAGGCATCTGCTTAAGCATGCTCTTATTGTCTTTTAGGCCTAATTAAAATTCATATTTATTTTTAGGTTCTTCGTTTCGAGTTTATCCTTAAAATTTCCCGAAACACTTTTCTACCTGTGCTTCTTCGAAACTTCCATTCACTTCATTTTTGTATTTCAAGTTCATGTGACTCAAATCAACTTCATAGTCATTGGCCCATTCTTTGAAATTGACAGCAAGTTCTGTTACCGCTTTTCCAATAAAATGTAATTCTTCATCTGTCATTACCGGATGAATAGAAAGTCTTATCCAGCCTGGTTTCTGAGAATAATCGCCTTGGTCAATAAGACTGGTAATTTTGTTTGAGAACTGTTGGTCAACATGCAACAAATAATGTCCATAAGTGCCGGCGCATGAGCAACCTCCTCTGGTTTGAATTCCAAATCTGTCATTTAACATTTTAACTGCCAAATTGAAATGAAGTCCATCTATATAAAAAGAAATGATTCCTAAACGATGTTTATGTTGTGAAGCCAGAATATTCAGATTCGGAATGGCTTCAAAATAATTCCATAAAATAGCCAATTGTTCTTCTTCTCTTTTCTGAATATTATCAGTACCCATTTGTTCTTTTAAAACAATGGCCATGGCTGTTCTCATGGTTTGTAAAAATCCAGGAGTTCCTCCATCTTCCCTAGCTTCAATATCTTCAATATATTTATGTCCACCCCAAGGATTTGTCCACTCAACTGTACCACCTCCAGGCGTATCAGGAATTTCATTTTTATATAAAGCACTGTTAAAAATCAAAATACCAGCAGAACCAGGTCCACCTAAAAACTTATGTGGTGAAAAGTAAATAGCATCTAGATAAGCATCTTTATCTTGTGGATGCATATTGATATTTACATATGGAGCAGAACAAGCAAAATCAGCAAAACAAAAACCCCCAGCTTGGTGAATGAGTTTTGCTATTTCATGGTAAGGCGTAATAATACCTGTTACATTTGAACATGAAGTTACCGCAGCAATCTTCATTTTTCTGTTTGGATAGTTATTAATCGCAGTTCTAAAGTTCTCCGGACTAACCAAACCATTTGAATCTGGTTCTACAATTACAACATCAGCAAGCGTTTCTAGCCAAGAAGTTTGATTAGAATGATGTTCCATATGTGTAATGAAAACAACTGCTCTATCCTCCTCTTTTAAATGAATTTTATCTCTGTGTGATTCATGCACTTTTAAACCCAGAATTCTCTGGAATTTATTTACAACACCTGTCATTCCTGAATTTGAAGAAATCAAAATATCATTTGGACCAGCATTGACATGTTTTTTGATAATTTTTTGTGCTTCATGGTAGGCATAAGTCATGGTTTTACCAGAAGTATTGGTATCAGTATGAGTATTTGCAACAAAAGGTAAAACTTCTTTTATAAAACGCTCTTCAATTGGTAAATAATTCCTTCCACTAGCTGTCCAATCCGAATAAACCATTTGTTTAAATTCTCCATTTGGAGTTTTAATTTGTTGGTTTATTCCTATGATATTGTTTCTAAATTGGGTAAAGTAATTATTCATGTGGTTTGATTTGGTATTCAAGTCTCAACAATTTTCAATAAAAAAAAACAAAAGGCTGCCCGTAAAAGAGCAGCCTACTGATTCTGTGCAAATTAAAATATGCCTTTTAGTTTCTTTTTGGCTTCTTCTTTTGCCTTATTTTTTAATTTTTCAGATTCGGCTTTGGCTTTCTCCTCAGCTTCTTTTTTCAATCTTTCCTTTTCAGCTTGAACTTTTGCTTCTGTTTCTTTTTTGATTCTTTCCGCTTCTGCTTTTGCTTCATTTATTTTTTTATCAGCTTCTGCTTTAGCCTGTGCTTCCAATTCTTTCTTTTTATTAATCAATTCATCCTTAACTTGATTACCTAAAGAGTTGACTTGTTGTTTTGCTAAATCAGCCAAATTGGTTGTAATTGTTGGTGCTAAAAATGTACCACCAAATTTAATTTCAACTGGTAGTTCCTCATTAAGTTTAACATTAGTTCCACCTTGACTATTTAATTTAGTTAATGCGGCATCCATTGCGGAATTCGCTGCTCCTAAATCTTTTCTTGGGATACTTACATTGCCTGTATAATCAATTGTTTGATCTAATCCAGTACTTCCCTTCATCATCATTTTTCTAGAACCAACTTTCACATCAAAATCTTTGGTATAAACCCTGCCATCTTTTACTTCATAAGCAATTTTTGCTTTCTCTAAACTGAACTCTTTGTATTCAGGTTTTTGAAGCAAATCAGCCAGTTTTTGTAATGATTGATTTGAACTTAATTTAGCTGTTGGAATACTTAAAATTCCATTTGCAGTTACAGCTTGCATAATGGGTTGCATGTTTGTTGAAAGTGGAGAAGTAAAATGCAAATTGGTGCTAAACAAGCCTGCTATACTTTCTGCAGCAGGTGCCAATTTTTTAACAGTATTGAAGGTTTTAAACGCCTGTTGAATATCTAAATCGACAATGCTAAAATCCATTTCAACATTTGGCTTTTTAGGATTGGTGGTTTCATAAAAACCATCCATTTTCATAGTTGAACCAAGCATATTTAACATCACTTGTTTGAAACTCAATTTTGAATTTGCTACCAAAACAGTTCCTTTAAAATTGGTGATATCCATATTGGTATACAACAATTGTTTGATATTTGAATTCAAGGTAAAGTCGATATTTGATGGAATCTCAACCACTGTCATAGCAGCAGTATCTTCAGGATTTGCAGCGGCTGTGGTATCTGAACTTAAGAATTTATTCGCATCCAATAAATTACTACTAAAATTCAAGTTCCCTTTTAAAATACCATCACCCAAATAATAAGCAAAGAAGTTTTGCAAATCACCATTCATATGAAAATCTGAATTTCCTAAGGCAGCATCAAATGAAGTCAGTTTCACAATTGATGGAGTGAATTCTAAACCAGCAGAACTTAAGTCGAAAGGAGCAGGAAGTTCTTTTGTTTCAACATGAATTGAATTGGCTTTGATACTTCCTGCTGCATAAAACTGGTCGAATGCCTGTTTTTCTATAGCACTCATTTTACCTTTTGCCTGCATATCTGCTTCAATTAAACCTGCTAATTTTATACCTTCTAAAGGAACAATTTTCATGATATTACCCAAATTCAATTTACCTTTTAAAGCAGCATCTAAATCAGGGTCACTAATCGGAGTTTTTAAAACCAATTTCGCATCAAAAGGATCTTTTTCAATTTCGATATGAAAGTTATTTAATTGTACCAAAGTATTATCAGGCACACCATCAGGATTAGAAATAGCTAAATCCATTTGTACATTTTCAACCGGGGCTGGTAAAGCTGGATATTTAAACCAACCATCTTGTACCCCAACATTTAATCCAAAACCAGGCATTTGAGTATCGTTAAATACACCTTTTACAAAACCTGATAAAGATAATTTTCCTTTTGATTGTAAATCAGCAAAAGATCCGGCATAAATGGCAGGAATTAAAGATAAGAACTGTTTAAATTCATTCTTTTTAACACCGTATTTGATATCCATAATCATATCGGTATCTGTCATTTGGAATTTACCATCAAAACCAATTTCTAATGCATTTAATGTGCAGGTATTTTCTTTGAATACAAATGAAAAGTCGTTCATATTTGCATCAATATCAGCATTAGCGGTAGTATAAACTTTGCTTAAATAGTTGATTCCATCCATGCCAGCAGTAAGTTCTTTTACTTTTAGGTCGTTTTTTAAGATGAATAATTTTTCTGTAAAATCACCTTCAAGAATATAATCCATGCCATTTAATTCACTAAAGATTTTACCATCTCTATCATCATAAACGATGTGAGCATTTTTCAATTCAAGTTTTTTCAATTGAATATGAAATGGAGAGCTTGCTGTATCCTCTGTTGTTGCTGATGCAGTATCAGGCAAAGCTATATCCCAATTGGCTTTTCCACCAGGAAGGATGATTGCATGAACTCTTGCATTATCTAAAAAAATCTTTCTGACACCAATTGGTTCACCTTTGATGATACTCATTAAATCTAAATTTGCAGTAAATTCTTTCGCTGCAAATAAAGTATCGCCTTCAAATTCATTTATTCCAGCAACCACAATATCTTTCACCCCTAAACTTAAATTAGGGAAACTGCTTATTAAACCTAAACTGATATCATCATTAAATGAGATTTTCGCCTGTACATTTTTATTGGCTTGTTCTTTAATAATTCCTACAATTTTTCCTTTGAAAACAATTGGAATTAAAAACAAACTCAATAAAATTAAAACCAAAACAATCCCAAAAACCTTTGCTATTTTTTTCATAATCTAATCATTCTTAAACAAACAGAACACAATTAAGGCTCAAATATTGTGCCGCGAAAATAAGACTTGTCAGGCAAATTTGTAGCTGATTAAAAACTTACATTATAAAAAGTTCAAATAGCTAATCTTTCTAAAATTCGAATTTGAGTCCTCCAGTAGGGAAAATTGCAATTCCATCGTAAAAGGTTTTACCAAATAAATAATTGAAATTTTCATTATTTGCTATTTGTCGGTTTAACACATTTACCACATCAAAAAATGATGTAAATTTAATTCGATTGAATTTAAACATGTAATTCACCCTGAGGTCAAGACTCGAAAAAAATGGAAGTCTTTCTTTATTTCTCCCAAGCAATTCCATGCTATACCTATAATTGTTAGGATTGTTTAACACATCTTTATGAATAATAAAAGCATCAGTAGGTCTTCCACTGGCAATTCTGTATTTACCAGAAAACGAAATCTTCGAATTTAATGAGTAACTCAGCATGGTGTTTAATTGATGAGGCTGACTGAAAGTAAAAGGATAATTCCCTAAACCATCATTGTTGTTTCTTGTCATGTTCATATAAGAATAACTTATGATTCCATGCCACTTTTTATTTAATCTTTTGTTTATGCTGATATCAAATCCGTTTCCAAATCCTGTTCCATTATTGTTTCTAAATACACTTCCTGAAATTGGCGTAACAACCATATTATCGAAATTCTTAGACCAAACTTCAACCATCAGTTTTACATCATGATACAAATAGCCTTTGTAAGAAACAATATACTGAACAACTTTCTCCATCTTCAATTTAGTTGAACTTGGAAGATCAGCAATATCAGACAAAACTGGATCTTGGTAATAAATTCCTGTTCCAAAACTCAAACTATGATTGACATTTAAATGATAAGTTATAGTAGCTCTCGGGGCAAAAACAATTTCT
>JAIYDG010000218.1 GCA_027487625.1 Bacteroidota bacterium | reverse complement strand
TGCTATTTCTACTGATTTTAGGAATTCTCTTTTTTGCATAAAAAAACCTGCTTCCAATTACGAAAGCAGGTTTTTCAAATAATCTAAATTTATTCTCTTACATATGCAAAGCTCTATTCGCTGTTGCAGCCAATGCTGCTTCTTTCACAGCTTCTGCATAGGTTGGATGTGCGTGACTCATTCTTGAGATATCTTCTGCACTTGCTCTGAATTCCATTGTAACCACGGCTTCTGCAATTAAATCTGCTACACGTGGACCAATCATATGAACACCTAAAACTTCATCAGTAGTTTCATCAGCTAAAATTTTCACAAATCCATCAATATCCATACTGGCTCTAGCTCTACCCAATGCTCTCATTGGGAATGAACCTGATTTGTATTTAACACCAGCTTTTTTCAATTCCTCTTCAGTTTTTCCAACACCTGCAACTTCTGGCCAAGTATACACAACACCAGGAATTAAATTATAGTTGATATGAGGTTTTTGACCTGCAATTGTTTCTGCAACAAAAACACCTTCTTCTTCTGCTTTGTGCGCTAACATTGCTCCTTTAACTACATCACCAATTGCATAAATGCCAGCAACATTTGTTTCCAAATGATCATTGGTTTCTATTCTTCCTCTTTCATCAACTTTTACACCTGCATTTTCCAAACCTAATCCTTGGGTATAAGGTTTACGTCCAACACTTACCAAGCAATAATCAGCTTTAAAAACAACTTCTTCACCTTTGTCATTATCTGCTTTTACTTCAACTTCACTACCTGTATTGATAGCAGATTTTACTTTGTGACTAAAGAAAAATTCAAATCCTTGTTTTCTTAAAACTCTTTGAAGCTCTTTTCCCAAAGCAGCATCCATTGTAGGAATAATGCTGTTTGTATATTCAATTACAGAAACTTTAGAGCCTAAACGTGAATACACTGAACCCAATTCCAATCCAATTACACCACCACCAATAATCACCATGCTTTTAGGCACTTCAGTCATTTTTAAAGCTTCTGTTGATGTAATTACTCTTGTTTTATCAACTTCAATTCCAGGTAAAGTTGCAGGTTTTGAACCTGTTGCAATAATTACTTTATCAGTTTCGATTTGCTCTTCCTTTTCACCAGAAATTTTTATGGTGTTTTTATTAACGAAAGATCCCAAACCACGGTAAACATCAATTTTGTTTTTCTTCATCAAAAATTCAATTCCATCGCAGGTTTGTTTCACCACACCATTTTTTCTTTCAATCATTTGAGCAAGATTTACTTGCACATCTTTTACATCAACACCGTGAGTTTTGAAATTATGAACGGCATTGTGATAGTGTTCAGAACTATCTAATAGTGCTTTTGAAGGAATACAACCAACATTCAAACAAGTACCACCTAAAGTTGAGTACTTTTCGATTAATGCTGTTTTGAAACCAAGTTGAGCAAGTCGGATAGCAGCTACATAACCACCAGGACCTGAACCAATAACTGTTACATCGTATTTCATGCTGAAAAAATTTCTGCAAAAGTAGGGTTTCAGAATTAGAAAATGCTTCGAAATACATGTATTTAGCAAGGTTTAGAAATAAAATAGGTAAAAATTTGTTTCTGTTTTAAACTTGCAGCATGGGTGTTGAAATATCGGTTGTTATAATTGCCAAAAACGAATCGCAAAATATTGTGGATTGCATTTTATCTGCTAAAAGAATTAGTTCAGATATTTTGGTGATTGACAACGATAGTAAAGATGGTATGCCCAATTTAGTGAAGTCAACAGGAGCAAGTTATTTCAATCAAGAATGGAAAGGATATTCAAACCAGAAAAACTTCGGAAATAGTCAAGCCCAAAACGATTGGATTTTTTCTTTAGATGCTGATGAAAGAATAAGTGAAGAGTTGGCCAATGAAATCAATCTGATTAAATCTAGCCTAAAAAATGAGGTTGTTTTGGTGAACAGATTAAATCACTTAGGAAAGAAAGCCATTTACTTTGGAGAATGGAATCCTGATTGGCAAAAGCGCTTATTCAACAGAAACCTTAATCATTGGGATGAAAGCAAAGTTGTGCACGAAGAACTGCTTATGAACGAAAACCAATCAACCCAAAAATTAAAAGCCAGGTTATTGCATTTCACTACACCCAATGCTGAACATTATCGTTCAAAAATGGAAGTTTATGCAAAATTGCACAGGGAGAACCTAAAAAAACAAGGCAGAACTATTCCGTTTTATAAAGGAATGAGCTCTGCCCTATTTGGTTTTTTTCGAGAATATCTTTTGAAATTGGGATTCTTAGATGGAAAAGAAGGATTACAATTGGCAATACTTCATTTTAACTATACCAAGAATAAATACAAGAATTAAAGTCCCAATACCATTTTATTTGGATCCGTTCCGCCAGTTAATAATAGCGTTGGATTTTCTAAACATTGTTTCACTTTCACCAAGAAACCAACGCTTTCTCTTCCATCGATAATTCTGTGGTCGTAACTTAAAGCCACGTACATAATAGGTCTGATAACAATCTGGCCATCTTTCACAACCGCTCTTTCAACAATATTATGCATTCCTAAAATTGCAGATTGAGGAGGATTGATGATTGGTGTACTTAACATAGAACCAAACACACCACCGTTGGTGATAGTGAAAGTTCCACCTGTCATTTCATCTAAACCTAATTTATTGTCTCTAGCTCTACCAGCTAAACGTGCTACTTCTTTTTCAATATCAGCTAATCCTAAACTTTCTGCGTTTCTTATAACAGGAACTACCAAACCTTTAGGAGCACTAACGGCAATAGAAATATCGCAATAATCATGGTAGATAATTTCCTCTCCATCTAAATAAGCATTTACAGCAGGGAAAGATTTAAGAGCAACGCATACAGCTTTTGTAAAAAAGCTCATGAATCCTAGATTCACTCCAAAATTTTCTTTAAACTGATTTTTGTATTGATTACGTAAATCCATGATTGGCTTCATATCCACTTCATTAAAAGTAGTTAACATAGCAGTTTCATTTTTAGCTGCAACCAAACGTTTACTTACAGTTTTTCTAAGAGAAGTCATTTTTTCTCTTCTATCGTTTCTTGTTTTTCCTTCGTTGGAAGTAACTTTCAATTCAGCAGAAATAGCATCGGATTTGGTAATTCTACCATCTATTCCAGATCCTTTTACATTTTTAGTATCAATTCCTTTTTCAGCAAGAATTTTAGCAGCAGCAGGACTAGGCGTTCCGCTAGCATAAGTTTCATTTTTAGTTTCAACTTTTGGAGCTTCTGTTTTTGGAGTCTCTTTAACAGGAGCAGCTTCAGGAGATTTTGCAGCAGATGCAGGCTTAGCAGCTTCTGTATCAATTGAAGCAATAATATCACCAACAGCAATGGTATCACCCTCATTTGCTTTGGTAGTTAGAACACCAGCTTTTTCGGCATTCAACTCAAAAGTTGCCTTGTCTGATTCAAGTTCGCACAATAGCTCGTCCATTTCTACATAATCACCCGTTTTTTTATTCCAACGAGCAACAGTTACTTCACTAATTGATTCTCCGACAGAAGGTACTTTTATTTCTAATGACATGATGATGGATTTAGGGATGCAAAAATAGGACTTTAAGACTGCTAAAAAAGATTTAGGAGCATTGAATGAGTGGAAGTATAGAAATTTAACAGAAATTATTCAGAAAAGGCAAAAAAAAAGGAGGTCAAAAGACCTCCTTTTTAAATTATAAAAAATCAAAAAACTTATGGACAATCAGCAGCAGCAACTTGCAAACTATATACCATATTGGCGCCTAAAGCAGCAATATCAGTAGAGTATACTTTATTCTTGTACGTGGTTTTGAATGTATAAGTGCTACCTATAGTTAAACCATGTACATAATATTGCCCAGGAAATTGACTTCCTCTAGCGACAACAACTAATTGAGTCCAAGGTGTAGTTTCTGGAGAACCTGCTAATCTTTTAAAAATTGGAGGAATAGAAGTTAAAGAAATATTCGGGCAACTAATATTTACAGCTAATAAAATTGGATTACAAGTTTGACCAGCAGGTAATGTATATGTAAATGCAGGTGCAGTTGCAAATGTACCACCCAAAATGCTACAAGAAGTTGCAGTAGGAGTAAGTGTCCATGCAGAATTAAGAACACCTGTTCTCAAATTTCTTGCACGAGTTCTAATTCTTGGATTGAATAAATTTTTAATCGATCCAGGTATAGCCATTGTATAAGAAATACCTGTTGGACTTGAAGGAAGAGTAACGTTTGAAGATAAAACTGGACCAGTCCAACCTAGAATTGGATTTCCAAGGCTATTTACCCAACTCATATTTTCTAACCTAAATGTACTAGGACAAGTTGAACTTGTTTGAACAAAGCGAAATTTACCGTAACAAGTTGGTAAAACAGCCTTTTTACCAAGTAATCTACCTTGTCCACCAAAAGATGCTTTTACCCAATAAGCATTAGAAATTTGACCAACAACTGTAAAATTAGCTCCTCCCAAATCTTGAACAACAGTGTTTTTCTGGAAACCCCAATCTGTACTAGTTAAATTTCTAGTAATAAATTCTAATGAATCACCTGATTTTACTTGTGCATTAGTTTCAATATTCATGATGTCTTTATGAACATCCATTGAAACTGAAATTGGTTTACTGAAAGAAGCGACAAATCCATTTGAGTTAGAAATTTCAATATAAGCACAAGCTGCATCAATACTTACATATTTTACAGATTGGTTATTCTTGTATTTTACTGTCATTTCTCCATTTTCGTCGTTTTGTGGAGTGTATTGTAATGCATCTGATTCAGGAGAGAAATAATAAACTTTAGCATCAAATGAACCGCTTAAGGCATTTCCACTTGCATCTAAAAATTTAGTTCCAGCAGGAATTGTAACTGACATTCCAGTATTAATGGTCGGAACTTTTGCTGGTGTAATAGTCACCGCAGCAGCTAAACCATCGCTTGTATTGTCAACTTTAACACTTGTTTTAGTAATTGATTCCGGTAAATTATCTAAAGAAACCAATTGAATATCAAAACTTTTTGATTCAGCTTCAGTGTAAATTAAATTTGCTGTTGAAGCTAAATATCCTTGTGCGGTCGCCGTAACTGTAAAGTTTAAAGGATTAGATTCTGAAGGAATTGCATCTTTTCTGATTGCCAAATTAATCATTCCATTAGCCACTGTGAAGGTTCTTGTTCCGCTAATTTCATAAATTTTACTTGCGCTGGGACCTGATATTTCTATTTTAACTTCTTTATCAGCTATTACAGAACCATTGGCTTGGTCAACAAATTGAATAGAGAAATTAATCGGTAATAATTTATCTGTATCAATTTTAATTTGAACATTTTCTGTAGGGTCTTTTAATTTACATCCACCAAATACAAGGATGCTTGAGAGTAAAATAACTTTACTTATATTGATTATTTTCATATTCTTATTTATTAATTGATACGTACATTAAATTGAAAATTTAGAACAGGCAACCATTTGTAATCAGCCAAATTTCCTTCAAAAACTGAAGCTTGGTCAGAAGTTGGACTAATCATTCCTGTTGGATTCAAAGACACTTTTGGTGAACCAATATGGTAAGCACCCATATCTACAGTGAAACTAACTCTCTTTTTAGGAACATTTCTTCCAAAACCAATTCCAACATAAGGAGCAATTGAATTCCATTTGATATCCATTGCGAAAACTCCTAATTCATCAGGTGTTACTTGAATTTCACCATAAGTAAAACTTTCTTTAAGTTTACCTTTTAAACCAATTGTATTATTAGGCATACCTGCTCCGAAAGTGAAACGGAAACTTGCTGCACCTGGATGCCAATCTAATTTTGCACTAGGAATACCTAAAGCAAGATCTGCATCAACTGTTAATGTACGTTTATCAACGTCTAATTCAACTGCTTGAGCTGTATTTAACATAGAATAACCTAATCTTAAATCAAATGACCTGCTCAATTTTTTACTTAATTCAGCACCGTAACCTGCTGTGCCTGCTTTTACACCTAAAGCCCAACCTGTTGCAAAGGAGAAGCTGTAAGGATTACTTTTTTCTGGTTTAGCTGTAGTTGCAGCAGCCTTTTCTTGTCCAAAACTTGTTAATGAAAAACAAGCTATCAACAAAAAAACCGGGAGTATTTTTTTCATCATATGGTTTATATTTTCAGCAAAATAATCAAATTACGTAAATAATAACTCATTAATTAAGTATTAACTGTTTAATTGGCGTAATTTTTCATTTAATTGGAATAGACTATTAATTTTAAAAAAGGCATCAAAACCTGAACTCTATTTATCAATCAAAACAATATAATTAACTCTGAATCATACCAAAAAGTAAAAATAAAGTTAAAAAAGGATATTTTCCATGTTCAATAATTTTATAGAAAAATTAATACCAGAAATTTTGCTTTCACAAACTGCTAACACAAAAATAATCTTGGAATTAAGCAGTTAAATTCAGTTTGTTTCATATAAAAAGTTCTATTTTGCACCATAATTCTATGAAGAAATTTTTACTGCTTTTCGTATTAATCGTACTTGGTAGTTCGGTAATTGCACAAAATACAGCATCTATTACAGGTAAAATAATAGATAAAAAGGATCAATCAGAATTGATTGGTGTGACTGTGCTTATTCAAGGTACTAGCTTTGGCACTGCCACAAATGCATCCGGACAATTTTCCATCAAAAACATTAAACCAGGAGATTATAATATTGAAATCACTTACATCGGCTATAAAAAAATAATCCAAACTGGAATAAAATTAAAAGCAGGTGAAAACAGAGATTTAGGTACTATTGCCATGATTGAAGCTACAGCAAATATTGATGAGGTAGTAATTCTTGGAAAAAAACCTTTGATTGATATTGAAAAAGGTCAGTCTGTAAATACTATCAATCAAGAAAATATTGAACTCGCTCCTGCCCGTCAGTTACAAAAAATTATCAATACACAACCTGGGGTTATTCAGTCGCCTGCAGGAGTAAGTATTAGAGGTAGTCGTACTTATGAAACCGGTACTTATATTGATGGTGTTTCCGTTACCGACCCTATGGCAGGAACAGGTTTTGGTTTAGATATTGGTGCAAATGCTATTGGCGAAATTGAAATTACTACAGGTGGTATTGGAGCTGAAATTGGTGATGCAACAGCTGGTGTGGTAAGTGCAAGAACCAAAACTGCCGGTAATAAACTAGATATTAGTGGCTCTTATAAAAGAGATAATTTTGGTTTTAACAATGATTGGATAAGTACTTGGAACAGCCAAGTTTTGGAAATTAACCTTGGAACGCCAATCCTTAAAAAGGCACTAGATAATCGCTTAAAGTTTAACACTGCATTGAGGGCTTCATTTACAGATGAATTCTATAGAAACCCAGCCAATCAGTTACAGTCGTCGATGCTCACAGAAAAAGG
>JAIYDG010000313.1 GCA_027487625.1 Bacteroidota bacterium | reverse complement strand
GTTTATTGTGTTTGAATGTATGATATTTTATTTTATTTTATTTTATTATATTTTATTTTCTTTTAGGTTATTTATGATTTATTCAATTATGTCCCATCGGTCCTATCGTAGTTGACTCACACATCTATTGGTCCACTCTATAGAAATCTCTGACGAAGATTTGAACTCGTTTTCACTACCTCCAACTGTGGCGCCTTTCTTGCACGAAGCACCTCTCTTCACAGAGACAACAAACAGTGGAATCACCCTCAACTTTGCGCCCAAGCCTTTCTGCATGCGTACTGGCCGTACTCGTCGTGCAGTCGATATTCCTTTGATCAAGAATTGGTACATGGAGCGTTGCCCTCCCAACCAGCCAGTGAAAGTTCGTGTCAGCTACCAAAAAATGCTCAAGTGCCACATTTTGAACGAGCTGCACAAGCGCCCACCCAAAGCTTTGAATAAAAAGTATCTCCTGCGCTCCTTGAAGGCAACCAAGTTCTTCCAAACAACCGAGCTCGACTGGGTTGAAGTCGGTCTCCAGGTAACTAATAATAATTATCATTCCCTGGTTTGCGTAACTTTCACCATAACTCGCTATGTCCAAATCAAGAGTATCATCCCGTTTTGATTATCGTGCCTTGATTCTATGATTTTATTTTTTTACACTATGATAATCTTTTCCTTTCTATCGGTTCGTTGCTGTGTTTGCAGCTCTTAGCTATTCATCGGTCTCGTCTTAAAAAAAAGAGAAAAATAACTGGTTTAGCTTAGTTTTTGTATGATTCATAATTCACCAAGCCATGTTTGCTCGCTTTGAAAGTCTTTCCGATTACAGCGATTGGTTTTCGTCTGACCCAATCACTATTTAGGTCTGCCGCCAAGGTTATAATATGTTGAATCTCCTTATCCACCGCAAGAACCTCAACTATCTCCATCTGGATTATAATTTCAACCTTAAGCCGGTCAAAACGCTGACCACCAAGGAGCGCAAGAAATCACGATTCGGTAATGCGTTCCATCTTTGCCGTGAAATCCTTCGCTTGACCAAGCTTGTTGTGGATGCTAATGTTCAGTATCGCTTGGGTAACGCCGATGCCTTCCAACTTGCTGATGGACTTCAATACATTTTTGCCCATGTTGGTCAGTTGACTGGTATGTACCGTTACAAATACCGACTCATGCGCCAGATCAGAATGTGCAAAGATTTAAAGCACATCATCTACTACCGATTCAACACGGGACCCGTGGGGAAGGGCCCCGGTGTCGGATTCTGGGCTCCCAGCTGGAGAGTCTGGCTTTTCTTCATGAGAGGTATTGTCCCGCTGTTGGAAAGGTGGTTGGGCAATTTGCTTGCCCGCCAGTTCGAGGGTCGTCAAAGCAAGGGCATTGCAAAGACAGTCACCAAACAGCGCGTGGAAAGCCACTTCGACCTTGAGTTGAGAGCAGCTGTTATGCATGATATCTTGGACATGATGCCAGAGGGTCTCAAGGTAAATCATTATGATCATATTTTTTTCTTCAAAATAATATTTTTCCAATTATTATCATACCCAACATTTCCTATAATTTCACCATCATGATAATTTTTGTCAACACTTTGATTGATGGGTCTATCCACTTCCGGGGTTTCTTACTAAATCAATATGATGATTTAGGCAAATAAGGCTCGTACAATTTTGCAGCACTTGAGTGAAGCATGGAGATGTTGGAAAGCAAACATCCCATGGAAGGTTCCTGGGTTGCCCAAGCCGATCGAAAACATGATCTTGCGCTATGTCAAGTCAAAGGCAGATTGGTGGACTCACGGCGCGCACTACAATCGTGAACGCATTCGTCGTGGTGCGACTGTCGACAAAACTGTCTGCAAAAAGAATCTTGGCAGACTTACTCGTCTCTACCTCAAGGCCGAGCAAGAGCGCCAAGTAAGTACTAGCAAAGCCCCTCGTTCATATTTTGTTCTCTCCTTTCCTTCGAACCTTGCTGACTTATTTTCTGATCTCCTTATCCCGTTTCTAACTTGCTCCATTCATCTATCGTAGCACAACTACTTGAAGGATGGTCCCTACATTTCAGCTGAAGAGGCCGTCGCTGTCTACACAACCTTTGTGCATTGGTTGGAAAGCCGCAAGTTTTCGCCGATTCCATTCCCTCCCCCCTCTTACAAGCATGACACCAAACTTCTTATTTTGGCCCTGGAAAATCTGAAGGAGGCTTTCAGCGTCAAGAATCGCCTCAATCAAAATCAGCGTGAGGAGTTGGGTCTGATCGAGCAAGCATACGACAACCCCCACGAGGCGCTCGCTCGAATCAAACGCCATTTGTTGACCCATCGCAATTTCAAAGAACTGGGAATTGAATTCATGGATCTATACAGCCACACCATTCCTGTAAGCCTTTCTTTGTCCTACTTTTTTTGTTTATTTTTTTGTTTTTTTTTTTTTTTTTTTGTTTTTTTTGTTTTTTTTGTTTTTTTTTTGTTTTTTTTGTTTTATTCTTCAGGATGTTGCCATGTTTTGTGAT
>JAIYDG010000355.1 GCA_027487625.1 Bacteroidota bacterium | reverse complement strand
TGACCGATGAGAAATCCAGTTCATCAGGGTCCTCCCAGAAGAAATCAGACTCGCCTGCCCACGGACGACAACGACGACGACAACGATAGCAGCCGGCGTAAATGACGAGGGCAAGCAGGGCCGGTATGATGAAAAGAGGTGTGAAAAGAAGACAAAAAACCTGAGAAAAGTGACACTATTGAATTAAACTGTTGATTAGTGCTAAAAACCAAAAAACTGAAATGAATTATGAAAATAATCAGTGAATATAAAATGAATAAACTGGATGGATTGTGGAGATAAAAGTGTGAAAATAAACCCAAACTTACAGTGTAATGGTGATATTTGAAGTTAGCGAAATGAAGACACATCATCCCCACCAGCACCGCCACCAGCCAGAGCGTAAGCCATTGTCCGCCAAAGGTCGACCACTCCATAGGGCTGTCCGGCAAACTTGAGTCGTTTAGCTTCAGCCGGATTTCCATCAAGGAGGCTTCTAGCAATGCCAGCTTGGAGTTGTGCGTCGTCAAAGAATCCTGAGTGGTCCGAGCCAAGGACACTAGGCGGCTTTCGATCCTCATAAGCTGAACGTAATCGGGCGACTTCGTGGACGGCAGACTCGTAAACTCCGTCTCCAGGACTGTCTGTATCCTTGAAATCGATTCCGTCAAGCTTCGGAGCTCGGTAAAACAACGTTCGAGTTCCATAACTGGAAAGAATGGTAAAAGAGAATTATGAACAGAAAATTTAACTTAAACCTTAAACAAATTGTGGATTGTTAACAATAGTGCAATAGTGATTTCGATTAAGTCCAAAATTTCGTCACGAAATTTAATACCTAAATAAAGCCATTCCCAATCCAGTAGCAATGAGACCAAAAAGCAAGTAGCTGTAAGCTGAGGAGGAGCCGTCATCAAAGTCATCATCTTGGGAATTGAAGCCGAACCGTCCAGCAAGATGGTCCCGGAACAGTGAACCTTCAGGAAGGCAGTGACGCCCCCATCCAGTCACCACCGACAAGGCAGACATGCCCATGACCAACGTACTGGAATATCCGTTCCGGAACAAGTGGTCAATCACTGGATAAGCAAACCAAGGTAAGCCCATCAACGAAACCATGGTTCCGTGGAAAGACAGGAAGCCTAGGAGGATGAGGAGCACAGATCTGACATTGCCCAGCCTACGTTGGATCATGATCACTATGCTCATCCCCAGTGAGCAAACGGCGAGTACAATTGCTCGACCTCCATCAGATGTGTCGAATCTGGCTGACAGGAACTCATAGGAGTCGCGAAGCAGCGCGATACCTTCACCGATGAGCTCACCACCAGGGAAGAGGAGATTGTACATTGATCGAACATCCGGAAGGAACGGAAGGAACATCTACAAGAAGTTAATGTGATAATTTAACTAATTGTTATAAAGTGAAAGTGCAACTACAAGTTATAAGAAAAATAGTGAAAAGTGATAAAAGGACTGTAATAAAAGGTAGCAGGAGACAGTGAAAAATGAAGAACTCAGAAATTATCGTTCCCAAAAAATTTGTAAATAAATTAAAATAATTTAACTTACTGTAAATGAGTCTGCCGGCGAGAGATTGTAAACTTCAAATGACCCAAAGTTTAAATTAAGTTTTAAAGACGACGTGGAGCCCCGGAAAAGTCAGCTTATAATTTCTTAGAGTCCTGTGGAATAAATATAAAGTACGTTGAAAACACTGGATCATCTAGTAGGGACGGTTTGAAAATTAAATTAACGTCTACGAATTTTCGCCTACAGACTCATGCACGTTTGAATAAAGTATGTCATTCGAATCATTGTAAATAATATTAAATAACTACAAAAAACTATATAAAAAACCCCCAAGTCTCCATTCCATTCACCCCCTTTTGCTTACTAAACCCCCGGAGAGTTGTAACGATCCGACTTCGTCTTTATCTGTTACAAAATATTATTTGGATTTATATTTTGTTTTCATGATTTCAGATTATTTCTAGCTGGAAGAATTGCAAATCAATAATTGTCCAATTAGGAACATAATTATGTCTCAGATATTTTCACTTTCAGACCAATTACCATGACAACCCTTATGTCAACAAAAGACAGGAATTTGTCCATAAAAGTGAATGAGAAGGAGCTTGGCCCAAAAAGAAATCTGTGTGGAATTTGTATGAGTCAAGACAAAGGTCAATGTCAACATTCAGAAAGATTGCACCATGGCAACCCTTGAACAAATTAGCAAAAGTAAAGGCAATAAACATACCAACCTAAATTGCTTAGAACATAAAGATAAATAAACAAAAGACTGAAGGTTGGAAAAAAGGCCTAAACAATTACCAAACTCATCCTTTCTTTTCTTTCTGTAATTTTGCACAAATCAGGCCACTTTAAGACTTATCCCACCCTTATAAAAGAAGCCTTCAGTCAATGCCCCAGTCAGTCATATTTTGACCTTCTTGACCTTTGGATCTTGGTAAATATCTAAAATCTTTTTGTCAAAATCTCATTGTAAAATATCTTAGTGAAATATTAGTTCTGTGTGTATTATGTTTAAGTTGAGTAAAGATAAATAAAGTTAACTAAAACTTATTTAAGTTTTGTTCATTTAGTGGCTTACTTCTACATCTTTGTAGTGAACATTATATCCTTGAGGTAAGATAATAGGTTTGAATTGACTATCAAGCATAAGAAAGTGATCAAATTATAGGTTGAAAGTATTAGAACTTGACTTTGATCATTTTTGATCCTAGCAATTGAATTGAGAAACAGATCAAGTTGGTCGGTTGAAAGTATTAGAACACTACTCTCTTGATTTGAAGCATAACAATTCTCTGGATAGCAAAATAAGATTTCTTAAGAATAAGACACCCGGTTGAAAGTATTAGAACACATGGTCTCTTATTCCTGAAACACCATAGAAGAAGGCTCTCAAATATCTTGCTTGATAAATTGATTTAAATCACCCAGTAAGTAATTCTGTAACTTCAGTTAGAGTGGATTTGTTTATTTCATAAATAAAATCATCCAGCCTAATTTGGACGTTACAATTTGGCGCCCAACGTAAAATCCCGTTCACTACCAAGGGGGAGGTGAGGGTGCGATAATAAATATCGCATTGAAATTGAAAGAGATTTCAACGACCGTAAATGATCATATTTAAAATAGTAGTTATTATTCTACTAATTTTGATTATCAGCCAACACGAAGTTGACATCGTCGCTGGAATATTTAGACTAATTTCGGCTGCAAACACATTTCAAAGACAGGTTAGAGGTTTGGAGCCCTGGTTTTTGAACTAAAAATTTGACAAAAAGATTATCGAAATTGAAATTTTTCTACTGTAAAAAGCAGCTGGAAAAAGGTGAAATTGTGAACGTGAAAAGTTAAAATAAGTGCTACAAACGTTA
>JAIYDG010000292.1 GCA_027487625.1 Bacteroidota bacterium | reverse complement strand
AGCATTGAGGTAGATGGATTCGTACTCCTTAGCGCAGAACATAAGCGTTAGGGACAATGTCATGGACATTGCCAGAGTTGTAGGTTTAATCATGGCAGAGTTAAAAAGGACTAAGAGCAGGTTTAACCACAAAAATTAAACTTACTCCATTGGTTTTAAAAAAGGACTACTAAATAAACCTACCAAATTTATTTCTGTTTGTAAGAAGGGCAGTGATTTTTGTCACCCCTAAGGAACGGTTTCAAAATAAAGTAACAATTTGACTGGACTCTTTTTCGATTTATCGGTTCAAGTAAGCTGATTTATTCGCTTTTCAGCGACTTCACCGGATTGGCCAGCGCCGCCCTTACACTTTGTGAGCCTACGGCCAAAAACGCAATGACAATCGCTGCCACCGCTGCTACCACAAACACCCACCACTGAATCTCAATACGATAGGCAAAATAGGTTAGCCATTGTTGCATCAAGTAGTAAGCTACGGGTGAGGCAATCAGAATGGCCACGACCACCAGACTAAGGAAGTCTTTCGCCAGCAAGGCAGTAATTCCGGCAGTTGTTGAGCCCAGTACTTTGCGGATGCCAATTTCTTTGGTGCGTTGTACGGTGGTATAGGAGGCCAAACCAAATAAGCCCAGGCAGGAAATAATGATGGCCAGGATCGCCAACACCCCCATCACCGTGCTCACTTGTGCGTCGGCGCGGTACAACTCTTCAAAATGATCGTCTAAAAACTCGTACTTAAAAGGCATGCCTGGACAATTTTTTTCCCAAACTGATTGAATAAGAGCCAGGGACTCTTTGGTTTTTGCCCCGTTTATTTTTACTGACATGGTGCCAAAGCCCCAGTCGATAAAATTGAACATGAACATCGTTTCGATCTTGTGGTGCAGAGAGTTAAAATTAAAGTTTCTGGCGATGCCCACAATTTGTCCGAGTGTATCAAATCCAAATTGTTTGCCCAACAGGAAGTTTAGATCCTCATTGGGCGTGTCTTTTAACAACTCCTTCGCCAGCGCTTCGTTGATGATGTATTCTCTCCCGTTGGCGGAGGGTGCATCCGAAAAATTCTTGCCTGCTGCCAAGGAAATTTTGTAGAGAGAAAGGTAATCTGGGTCAACAATCAGGCGAGTCGACGTCAATTCGCGTAGCGGCCCGTCCCCTCTAAATCCAATACCCGATTGATCCAGGTGGCTCCCCAACTCATCCTGCGCGGCCGTAACCCCTGTAATCAAGCTGTTGTTCAGCAGGTCTTTTTTCAGGGCGTCATAGTTCACGGGCCCTCCTTGATTCAGGGATATGTTGATCACTTGTTCCCGGTCAAAACCAGTTTGTCGGTTTTTCATGAAGTCCAGCTGTTTTACCGTCAAAACTGTTGCGATGATCAGAAAAATAGCCGAAGCAAACTGGCCAACCACCAGCACATTTCTCAACCAGCCCTTGCCATGGCCGCTGTGTACAGCGTTTTTGAGCACTTTGATCGGCTGGAAAGAGGACAAATACACGGCAGGATAAAAACCCGCTAAAACGCCGAGCAAGAGAGTACCCGAGATTAGGAACAGGCTCAATTTCCAATTGCTAAACAGCGGGAAGGTCAATTCCCGATCGCTGAGGTGATTGATGGCGGGCAAAAAAATCGCCACTAAAACAACGGCGATCAACATGGCGATAAAGGAAATCAACACGGATTCGCCCATAAATTGCAGGGCCAATTGCCAATAGGACGCACCAATTGATTTCCGAACGCCGACTTCCATCGCCCTTTCAGCCGAACGGGCGGTGGAAAGATTGATAAAGTTGATACAAGCAATCAACAATACAATCATCGCTATGATGAAAAAAAGCTTGGTGTAATTGCCATCAAACTTGCGGTAATTGAGTTCGTCCAGCCCAATGTCCATGGCCTTGTCGTGCAGGTCTTTGAGCGGTAGTAAAAACAATTGATAGCTCTTCCAATTTTCATCCTCGCTCATGAATTTTTTGAGGTAGGCCGGGAATTTCTGTTCCAGCGCTGCCACGTTGGCTCCAGGTGTCAATTCCAGATAGGTTCTTAACCAATTGCCCTCCCAGCCATTCATCCAATCAGGTTGTGCGTAAGTGCTTAAAGAAATGAGCGCTTCAAATTGAAGGTGTGAATGGGCTGGTACGTTCTCCAAGATCCCAGTGACCACCAAACTGGTTGTATCGTTGCCGTATGAATAAAGGGTTTTTCCGATTGGATCCTGATTGCCAAAAAACTTTTCGGCAGTCTCTTGGGTCAACACGATGCTATTGGGTTCATTCAACACCGTTTGTCGATCCCCTTTGGTCAATACAAAGTCAAAAATGTTGAGATAGCTAGAATCTACCTGAAACAACTGCTCCAGAAACAATCGTTTATCCCCATAATTTAAAGGCATCTGACCATTTGTGATCACCCGGGTAAAATTCCTGATTTCGGGAAACTCTTCCTTGAGGGTAGGGCCCATCGGAAACATGGAAAGTGCTACTTTTTGAGAGGCCACCATACCCTCAAATTGCTGTACTTCATTTAGCCGATAAATGTTTTTGGTGTGAAAATTATCGAAACTTCGTTCATAAGTCACAAACAACAAGATAGCAATACATGCAGCCATACTGATGGCTAGTCCAGTAATATTGATGACAGAGTATGCTTTATTTTTGAGCAATAAACGCAAGGATGTTTTGAAATAATTTCGGAACATAGTGGTAGCTTTTGGAGTTTGTGTCCCAAATTTTATGCCATTTGTGTAACCAACTGATCTTTATTTAATTAAAACAAATTTACTCGGTGCTGAGCGTTCGATTGTGAACAGAGGTGTTCGGTTATCGTGTGTGATCGGGTTCTGTCACCATGAACAGGTTGGTCTCTTAAGAGGTGCAATTACTCCACAAATTTATCACTCACTCCGCAAACTCTTCACCGGATTCATCGTCGCTGCTCGGATCGACTGGCCTGCTACCGTCAAAAAAGCTACGGCCATGGCCATGATTCCTACCCCCGCAAACACCTCCCAACGCACGTTGATGTGGTAGGCAAAATCGGCGAGCCATTGCTGCATGGCGTAATAGGCGATCGGCGAAGCAATCAGCAGTGCAATCAGCACCAGCGCCAGGAATTCTTTGGTCAACAAGCCGGTAATGCCCGCAACGCTAGCGCCCAACACTTTGCGGATGCCAATTTCTTTGGTGCGTTGCTGCGCAGCAAAAGTGGCTAAACCATACAATCCCAAACAGGAAATGACAACGGCCAGGAGAGCAAAAATTTTGAACAAGGTATACAAGCGGGT
>JAIYDG010000434.1 GCA_027487625.1 Bacteroidota bacterium | reverse complement strand
AAGGAAAAAAAGTTGATTTTGTTATTCCTAATCCTAATCAAAATTACCAGTACTTAATTGTTTCAAATAAGGTTTTCGAAACTTCTGCTAGTGCCTACAAAGATTTTAGAAATAGCAGATATAAAACATTATTAGTTTATGCTGATGAATTGGCAAATACCTATTTTTATGGTCACCATCATCCCTTAAGTATTAAGAGATTTACAAAGCATTTGTTCGATATGCAGGCTGTTGAACCTTCTTTTTTATTGCTGCTAGGAAGGGGATTTCAAAATAATTTAATTAGAACCTCTTCCGATAACTACCAGTTAAATTTGGTTCCAGCAATTGGAGAACCTTCTTCTGATAATCTGTTTACTGCTAGTTTTGATAACGACCAAGGAGTTCCTGCTATTCCAACAGGAAGAATACCTGCACAGAGTAACCAAGATGTTTTTAATTATTTGGAGAAAATTCAAAATTTAGAAAACAGTCCTGATAGTATTGCTGATTGGAGAAAGAATTTTCTGCATATAAGCGGAGGTGAAGATTATCTTTCAGAACAAATTCCTTTCACAAATAGAGTAAATTACCTTAAAGGCATAATTTCACAAAAACCAACTGGGGCTAATGTTTTTTCCTATCATAAAAATGTAACTGCACCAACTCAGGATGATATCAGAGAAAAATTAATCAAAATTCAAAATGATGGAATTAACATGATGACGTTTTTAGGTCATGGTTCTCTCACGGTTTTAGATATGGATTTTGGTTCTATTAGTAGTTTAAACGAAAATAACAAACCTACTTTTTATTACTTCAATGGTTGTAGTATTGGTAACGCAAATGATGTTGATCCTGGGGGTACAGGACTTGTTTATGGTAAAGATTATATCTGTGCTGCAAGAAAAGGAGCAATAGGTTGGTTGGCACATAGTAATTTAACATTAACTGGTTATCTGTATAACCAAATGGATAATTTTTATCTGGCAATGAATGGCTCTAATTATGGGCGGCCCGTTGGTGAAATTTTAAAAAAGGCTTTAATTGAATCAACTGCATCTAAGGATTTATATGAACGTTCACATGCACTTCAATTATTACTTCAAGGTGATCCTGCTTTTAAATTATATAGTCCATCTAAGCCTGATTTTTCTTTGAATTCAAATGCCATTTTTGTAAATCCTACAAATGCCACTGCTCAACTTGATTCTTTTCAATTAGCAATTGTGGTTAATAATATTGCAAAAGCAGTTTTTGATTCAATTGAAATAAAAATTAAACGCGTTTTACCTAATAATTCAGTTCAAGATTTTCCAGTTTTTAAAGTCAAATCACCCAATTTTAGAGATACTATTTACTATTGGATTAAACCAATTTCAAAAACAGATGCTGGTTTAAATAAGTTTTTTGTTGATATAAACCCCAATAAAATTGTTGATGAAATTCAATATTCCAACAATAGTATTCAATTCGATTTTTTCCTTCCAGGTAGCGGAATTACATTGTTATATCCTTATCCATATAGTATTGTAAATACCGATTCAATTGTTTGTTACGCTCAGAACAACAATATTTTCTCCGATAAAATTGAATATTTATTTGAATTAGATACTTCTTTAGCTTTTAATAAATCTAGTTCATTTTTTAAAGAATCGGGACCAATTTCACAAAATGGTTTGGCATCTTTTCAATTTAAACTGAATTCAACAGATACGCAGGTTTATTTTTGGAGAGTTAAAATGAATATCAGTGAAGATAAAGGTGGAATCTGGCAAATAGGAAGTTTTACCCATATTCCAAATGGTCCAACCGGATGGCGTCAAAGTGTTTATAGTCAATTAAAAGATGTTTCTGATACTCGTTTTGTTTTGTTTAATGATTCCTTAAAATCAACGGAATTTACAAACAATGAACTTACATTAGGTATTGAAAACAGAAGATGGGACCATAGAAGAATGGGAGTAGTTATCCCTTATTTATTAAATGCATTGGTAGGAAATTGTGTGGCTCAAGGAACTGTAGTTTTAGTTTTCGAACCATTCCAAGTAGATATGCCATATGAACTTCCAAATTATCCTTTTAATTGTTCATTTATACAGGCGAATAAATCTGACAGAAGTTTTAGGTATTATACTTTTAATACAAATTATGTTGAAGGTGAAAGAGAATTAAGACGTTTGGTTGATTCAGTTCCTGATGGTTTTTTCGTAGCCATGTTTTCTCGTTATTCTACCAATATCCACAATTGGGAGCAGGAAACAAGAAATATGTTTTCTAAAATTGGCTCGCTTAAAGTTGGACAAGTTGCAAGCAGAAACACGGCTTGGGCTGTAATTGGTATGAAAAATGGTGCACTTGGAACAGCATCTGAAGACACAGTTCAAAACAATGAGCTTGAAGGATTAACAAGTTTGCCTCCTCAAACAAATGAACCGCAGGATGAAAAATACCTTAGAATTAAAAAGAGCTTTTTGTTAAAATGGTTTGAAGGTGATTTTACATCTAAAGCTATTGGTCCTGCAAAACAGTTTGGTAATTTAAGGCTTAATTTATATGATAAAGATATCGTGCAGAGTGGAAGATGGTGGGCTGAAATTATAGGTTTAAATTCAAATGGTGTTGATACAATTTTAATTAAAAACATCAAATCAGAACTTACTGATTTAGCAAGTATTGATGCATCAAAATATCCATTTTTAAAATTGAAATTACATTTTGTTGATTCTTTAAATAGAACGCCTCATCAAATCAAATCATGGCAAATTTCATATGTTGAAGCACCTGAATTGGTAATTGATCCATCCTTTTCTTATGAATTCAAATCAGACAAATTAGATAAGGGTGATTCAATTAGAATTAAAATTCCTGTAAGAAATATATCAGCATCTAATGTTGATTCATTTTTAATTAATTGGGAAGTTAAAAATGACTCCAGAATTATTACCCATAATTCAAATACTAGTCTCGATAATCTTGCTGCAAGAAGCTTTAAGGTTCTTGAAAAAAGTATTTCAACAGGAGCCATGGAGGGTAATCAGCAATTCAAACTAAACATCAACTCAACTAAGAGAATATCTGAATTTAATTTTAATAACAATATTGCTATTCGTGATTTATCTATTAAAGCAGATAGGTTGAATCCCTTATTGGATGTTAGTTTTGATGGTCAAAGAATAATAAATGGAGATATTGTTTCACCTCAACCAATCATAAGAATTAGTTCTACTGATGCCAATAAGTTTTTATTACAGGAAGATACTTCAACATTCAATCTCTATCTAAGAAAACCAAGGGCATTTGAGTTTGATCAAATTCCAATGAATAGCCCAGAAATAAAATTTATTCCAGCAAGTCAGAATAACAATACAGCTACAATTGAATACAAACCTTCGAAATTTATAGATGGCTTGTATACCTTAAAAGTTCAGGCAAAAGATGCTAGCGGAAATTTTGCAGGTAATACTGAATACCAAATCGATTTTTCTGTAATTAACAAAAGCAGTATTACTTATTTCTATCCTTATCCAAATCCATTTACCACTTCAATGCGTTTTGTTTTTACCTTAACCGGATCTAAAATTCCTGATCAACTTTTAGTGAGAATCATGTCTATTGATGGAAGAATAGTAAAAGAAGTAAGAAAAGAAGAATTTGGTAACATTAGAATTGGAAACAATGTGAGCGAATGGGCCTGGGATGGAACTGATAATTTTGGGGATAAATTAGCTAATGGTGTTTATTTCTATCAGGTATTCAGTAAAATAGATAATTCTGAAATCGAGCATAGGACAGCAAAATCAAAAGACGAAGACAAGTTTTTTATAAAAAATACAGGTAAGATTTATTTAATGCGATAGGTGGGTAAAAGACATTTTTTATTCCAAAAGTTTTTTCGAAATTACTCGCTTTAAAAGCTACCTATGCCAATTAAAAAATTATTGGTTGCAAATCGTGGAGAGATTGCAATCAGAGTATTTCGTGCAGCAGTTGAATTAAACATTAAAACTGTTGCTGTTTATACCTATGAGGATAGATATTCTTTACATCGTTATAAAGCCGATGAAAGTTATCAGATTGGTTCAGAAAACGACCCCTTAAAACCTTATTTAGATATTGAAGAAATCATTTACGTAGCCAAACACCACCAGGTTGATGCTATTCATCCAGGTTATGGGTTTTTAAGTGAAAATGCTCTTTTCGCTCAGAGATGTAAAGAAGAAGGAATCATTTTTATTGGTCCAGATCCTTCTGTGATGAAAGCATTGGGTGATAAAATGCTAGCCAAAAAAGTTGCAACCGAAGCAAAAGTTCCAATTATTCAGGATAGTCAGATTGATTTACTAAACCTTGAAATTGCTATTCAAGAAGCGAATAGAATTGGTTATCCTTTGATGATTAAAGCTGCATCAGGTGGCGGTGGAAGAGGAATGAGGGTAGTTAGAACCGAATCTGATTTGGAAAAGGTTTTTAATGAAGCTCGCAATGAAGCTAAAGTTGCTTTTGGTGATGATACTGTTTTTCTTGAAAAATTTATTGATCAACCTCGTCATATTGAAGTTCAAATTCTTGGAGATAAACATGGTAATTTAGTTCATTTACACGAAAGAGATTGCTCTGTTCAACGCCGCTTTCAAAAGGTTGTTGAAATGGCTCCTGCTCCAGGAATTTCAATTGAAACTAAAACTAAACTACATGACTTTGCTCTTAAAATTTGTAAGCATGTTAATTATAGTCATGCAGGTACTGTTGAGTTTTTAGTTGATAGAGATGAAAATATCTATTTCATTGAAGTTAATCCTCGTATACAAGTTGAACACACTGTTACTGAAGAAGTAACTGGATATGACATTGTGCGCTCTCAAATTTTAATCGCTCAAGGATATCGACTCGATTCTCCAGAAATTAATATTTATAGCCAAAATCAAATTGAAGTAAAAGGTTTTGCGGTGCAAGTGCGCATCACTACAGAAGATCCTGCCAATGGGTTTAAACCTGATCATGGAACTATTATCGCCTATAGAAATGCTGGTGGTCCCGGAATTCGATTAGATGAAGGTAGTGCATATCCAAATGCAAAAATTTCTCCGTTTTTTGATTCTTTATTAGTAAAAGTTACTGCGAGTGGAAGAAATTTATTAGAAGCAACCGAACGTTTACAAAGGGTTCTTAAGGAGTTTCGTATTCGTGGTGTTAAAACCAATATTAGTTTCCTTGAAAATGTATTACAACACCCGGTATTTTTAGCAGGACAAACGACTGTTAATTTTATTGATTCACATCCTGAATTATTCATTTTCAAAAAACGATTTGACAGAGGTACAAAGGCTTTGAAATATATGGCCGATATTATTGTAAATGGTAATGATGATGTAAAATTTGTTGATGATAAAAAAGTTTTCAGAACTGCACGTATTCCTGATTTTGATAAGTTTAGTGAAATACCATTAGGTTCAAGAAACCGACTTCAGGATTTAGGCAGAGATGGTTTTGTCAACTGGTTGAAAAATGAAAAGGCAATTCAATACACAGATTGTACTTTAAGAGATGCACATCAAAGTTTGTTTGCAACTCGTATGCGTACTATTGATATGCTTAAAGTAGCCGAAGCTTATGCCAAAAATCATCCTCAATTGTTTTCACTTGAAATGTGGGGTGGTGCTACTTTTGATGTAGCTCTTCGATTTTTACATGAAGACCCTTGGCAACGATTAGCATTATTAAGAGAAGCTATTCCTAATATCCTTTTTCAAATGCTGATTAGAGGTTCCAATGCTGTTGGATACAAAGCTTACCCTGATAACCTAGTCGAAAAGTTCATTGAAGAGAGTTTCAAAAATGGTATTGATGTTTTCAGAATTTTCGATTCCTTAAATTGGATTGAGGGAATGAAAGTGAGCATTAAAGCAGTCAATGAAAGAACAAATGGTTTAGCTGAAGCTTGCATTTGTTATACAGGTGACTTACTCGATTCAAATAAAAATTCTAAATTTAATATTCAGTATTACCTCGATTTGGCCAAACAACTTGAAGATGCTGGTGCTCATATTTTAGGGATAAAGGATATGGCTGGTTTATTAAAACCATATCAAGCAGAATACTTAATTAAAGAGCTAAAAAAGTCAATTGATATTCCAATTCATTTACATACACATGATACAAGCAGTATTCAAGCTGCAACATATTTAAAGGCTATTGAAGCGGGTGTAGATGTTGTTGATGTGGCTTTGGCTAGTATGAGTGGATTGACCTCACAGCCTAATTTCAATTCAATTGTTGCCATGATGAATGGAAATGAGCGTGAATTAAAAATGGACTTAAATTCACTGAATCAGTTTTCAAATTATTTTGAAGCAGTAAGAGAATTTTATTATCCTTTTGAACACGAATTAAAAGCTGGAACTGCTGAAGTATACGACCATGAAATTCCTGGAGGTCAATATTCCAATCTTCGTCCTCAAGCTAGAAGTCTTGGTTTGGAAGACCAATTTGAAACAATCAAGCATAACTATGTTTTAGTGAATAAGATGTTTGGTGACATTATAAAAGTTACACCTTCATCTAAAGTTGTTGGGGATATGGCCTTATTCATGACTGCCAATTCATATACCGAAAAAGACATTATGGAAAAGGGTGATAGTATATCTTTTCCGGATTCAATTATAGAATTGTTTAAAGGGGATTTGGGTCAGAATCCAGGTGGTTTTCCTAAAGAACTATCTAAACTTATTTTAAAAGATGTTGAACCTTACACTGGTCGTCCAAATGAACATTTAGAACCTATTGATTTTGATGCCGACTTTTCAAAGTTTCAGGAAAAATTTGGAAAGGATTATCAGTTTACTGATTTCTTAAGCTGGTGTTTTTATCCTAAAGTTTTTGAAGATTATGCTACAAAAAGAGAAGCTTTTGGTGAGCTATATCATTTGCCAACTCCTGCTTTTTTCTTTGGGATGAAACTTGGAGAGGAAATTATTATTGAATTGGCACCTGGAAAAAACATCCTGGTTAGGTTAATTAACATGGTTGACGAAGGTGATGGTAAGAAAACCGTTTACTTTAGATTAAATGGCCAGACCAGAAGTATTGAAGTAATTGACCGACATAATACATCCGCTAAACATTCAAACAGAAAAGCCAAAATTGCAGGAGAAATTGGTTCTCCTTTACAAGGTAGATTATCTAAAATTTTAGTGAAAGAAAATGATGTGGTTGAAAAAAATACCCCATTATTTACCATTGAAGCAATGAAAATGGAGAGTACTGTAATTTCACCTGTAACAGGAACAATAAAATCTTTAGTTTTGAAAGAAGGAAGTTTAATTGAACAAGATGATTTAATTATTGAAATTCAAATCAATTTATAAAACATGGAATATATAATTATCGGAGTAGTTATTACAGCTATTATTTTCTTTTCTATTACTACAGTGCAACAAGGACTCGTTGCTGTTACAACAATTTTTGGTAAATACAACAGAACTCTATATCCAGGATTGAATTTTAAAATACCTTTGATTGAAGTAGTATTTCGTAAAATCTCAATTCAAAACAGATCAGTTGAATTAGGTTTTAATGCAACTACTATTGACCAGGCAAATGTGAATTTTACTGCAATGTTGCTTTATTCTGTAATTAATCAGGATGAAGAGACAATTAAAAATGTAGCTTTTAAATTTATTGATAGCGGTAATTTTATGCAAGCTTTAACTCGCTCTGTTGAAGGTTCAATAAGAGCATATGTTGCTACTAAAAAACAAGCTGAAATACTTGGGTTAAGAAGAGAAATTACTGAAGCTGTAAAAGATAACATGGATAAGACTTTGGAGGAATGGGGTTATCACCTGATTGACCTTCAAATCAATGATATCAATTTCGATGAAGAGGTTATGAAGTCAATGGCTAAAGTGGTTGCTTCCAATAACATGAAGTCAGCTGCTGAAAACGAAGGTCAGGCATTGTTAATAACCAAAACCAAAGCTGCGGAGGCTGAAGGAAATGCAATTAAAATTGCTGCTCAGGCTGAAATGGAAGCTGCGCAACTAAGAGGGCAGGGGATAGCTTTATTCAGAGAAGAAGTTGCTAAAGGTTTAAGTCAAGCTGCAAAAGTTATGCAAGATGGTGATTTAGATGCTTCATTTATTTTGTTTAGCATGTGGACAGAAGCCGTGAAAAATTTTGCAGAACAAGGAAAAGGAAATGTAATTTTTCTTGATGGCTCACTTGAAGGTATGCAAAAATCGATGAAAGAAATGATGGCAATTTCTAGACTCGATTCCAACTTAAACAAAAAAGATTGAGGTGAAATTTAATTACCTTTCTCATGGTAAATATTTAACTGGAGGCTTTCTGCATGAAAAATTTTATGCAGAAAGCCTTCTTGCTTTTTTAAGATCATTGGGTTATAAAATTGAATTTAAACAAATTAGGGAACATAAGTTTTTTGACAATTGGTTTGCACATCTTCAATTACTTTTATTCGGTTTAAAACATTCTAATGCTGATATAAATCTGCTTGTTTCAAGATTTGCTTTACCTGCTTTAATTAAGGCAATTTTTACCAATAATAAGTATATTCTAGTCTTTCATTATGAAGATGAAAGAGACAAAAGTTCAATAGTTTTTAAAAGTTACTTTAAACTTTTTTTTATTCTTCTAAACCTGATTAAACCTCAAAATCTTGCTATTTTAGTTGTTGCACCTTTTTGGGAAACCTATTTTAAAAATAAAGCAAAAAACTGTCCTGTTATTTACTTCCCAAACTTTT
>JAIYDG010000211.1 GCA_027487625.1 Bacteroidota bacterium | reverse complement strand
CTCTTCACCAGAAGCCTGATTGGTAAAGGAGACTTGCCTCTAGAATAGAGGCCAACAAGAAACAATCATGCCCCTTCCTGAAATTTCTTTCGCCTCTAAGGAAGAGCAATTGCAATATGCAACGAATGTGCTCGTAGAGGCAGGATTCACGCCAGAGCAAATTGACCGCATTCGTCATAAGGTGGGGGTGGGGCCTGGCAAGATTCCTTACGACAAAGAACTCACTGGTCAACGACGATTCATGGTGCAGGAGCTGCTTGCAGCTCGCATGAGCAACAAACAAATCGCAGAAACGTTGCTCTTGTCAAAGGAGACTGTTAGCTCCGATCGCATTCATAATCGCCAGCTTTGGACCAATGAAATTCTGAAGAGTCAAGACACTTGGCGAGCACGGCTAGTTCAGGAACAAGATGAGCTCAAGAAGAAAGCCCTTGAATCGTTTGAGCTGAGCAAGAAGAAGAGAGTGGTGACTATTAACGAAGGCAGAGAGGAAACCATCGTACGCATTGAAGAAAGCGCAGGTGAAAGCAGCTTCTTGAGCGTGGCACGTAGTTGTCTGGAGCAGCAAGCCAAGCTCATCGGCCTGTTCGACATCAAGCCTCAATCCACGGAAAAGAGCGGCTACAAGAACTTTCTTGATACTCTCACCAAGGAAGTAAAGAAGATCCGCGAAGCCGAGCGAACTGCTTCTGATAGAAGCACGGCTATCGATGCGGACGTCAAGCCAGAGTTTGACGACGACGGCGAGCCAGTCGGGAACAGTAGGCCAATGCTGACGGCCGATCAGTCAGACGGTGAAGAAGAATATTAAAATAGCAGCATAAGCGCTTTTGCAATGGAAGAAAAAATTTGTTCAAAATGCAAGAGACTCTTGCTCGTGCAATGTTTTTCTGTTGCCAGGAAGAGCAAGGACGGGCTTTGCGGGCAGTGCAAGGACTGTCAAAAAGCTTACTACGAGGCTAACAAAGATCGCATTTTAAAAAACAAACACGCCCATCATGCAGCAAATAGAGAGTCGATTATTGAATACCAGAGGAATAGATACCCTAGCGTTGCGGAGCAGCGACGCGAAAAAGGGACGGAGTATTACAATAAAAACCGAGAAGCAGTGTTACAGGCAAGAAAGGAATATTACGAAAAAAAATAAAGAAAAAATTGCTGTCAAAAGAAAAGAGTATTATTTAAACAACAAAGGCATGTTTATTGCAGCAGCTCAAAACAGGCAACGTAATATGCAACTGGACTATGCATCGCTGACGGACGAAGAAAAAGGACAAGTGAATTATATCTACAAACGCGCCATGCAGTTGCAAGTGGAGACAGGGATAGAAATGCATGTTGATCATATTATTCCATTGAGCAAGGGTGGAAAGCATCATCCATCCAATTTGCAAATTCTTTCCGCTTGCGACAACAGGGCCAAAAGAGATCAATGCGGATGGCAAGACAGGGCTTGGCCATTGTTTGACGAAGACGGTGAGCCCACTGGCGATAGCAAGTCAATGCCGACCATGCCTGAAGATGAAGCCTCTTAGCCCCCTTTCATTGTCTTAAGCTTCACAAGGCTTGACAATAGCTTTGCTTGTCGTCAGGCTAGTAGTGTTGCTTTCCTTCCATGGATTTTTCGCTTGGCTCTGTTGGTGACTTCCTGCGCAAGGTGCAAGGAGCCAAAGCGCACCAGCGGGATGCCATTAACGAGCACCTGGAGCCTCTCCTGGATGATCCTGCAACATTCGCCATCCCTCCCGCCATGGCCGCCTCCCTGGAAGAGCTGCTGGAGCGTTTTGGGGACGAAGCACTGAAGCAAGCAGGCATGGTTGCCATTGGCAAATGGGCATCGCTGCATCAAGAAATGCTGGAAGAACATTTTGCAAATGGGAGCTATCAGGAGGCCTTGCTATCCATGAACGATCTGTCCAAGATCACCACCGCCATGCGCATTCTTGGTGACATTGGAAGCTTTGGCGGAGACGAGGATTATCGGCATGCAGTGAAGCAGCAAATCAATCAAGCCGTACTGGAGACCATCGAAGAAACTGGCAGGAGCATTGAAGATATTTTCAATGGAGAAGAGCAATGAGTTGGTTAGGCCCCTATAGCATTGTTTTTAACAATGGCCAGCAAATGCGCTTGTTGGCTTACAACGAAAACCAGGCACGCCTTTTGGCTTCTCATCGATTCCCTTTGCCCATTGCTCTTGTTGTTGCCTTGCAGCTTTGACAATGACGCCCTCCCCTGCTCTCATTTTGCCTCCCATGGTCACCATTTGCATTCCGCCCATTCTCAAGCAGGAAGCTGAATATGTGGCAGCAGAAGAGCCGCTGGTACATCCTGCATGGAAGAAAATCGGACAACAAGGCCGGCATTTCGTGCTGCGCACTTCTGACCTAGGCGATGTGGAAGAGCTGGCTGACTGGGCATCGAGCTGGCTGGAAGAGCCCCTAGAGCCCTTGAACAAGGCCAAGCGACAGGCTTTCCAGAATGTCATCAACAGAGCAGGCCGGCACGTGGTGCTCAAGCCAGTTGGGAAAGGACGGATGCTGGCAATGGCATGGAAAACCAATGGAAGCGATAAGCAACGCTAATGGGCCACAGTATTGACCAAACCAGGAACCAGGCGGCACACTAAGCGAGCGACCAATCGCTTCCTCTTCCCCATGGCAACCATCTACCGCGACACCCTCGGCACTTCTGCTTTCACAAAGGACGATGCCCTAGTAATGACGCTGAATGCTCCCACTGTTGCATGGAGCTTTCGCATTAAGGACCTGGAAGAATGGCTCACCACTCTGGAAGAGACCATGCTTCGCGAGGAGAATATGGTGAATCGTCTGGTGATGGAAAGGCTCTATTTCAGCTTGAAAGGAGCCCATGCAAAGCACAAGCAACAGCACAATGAAATTCAAACTGAAGCTCCGTCCGAAGCTGACCTTATGGCTTATCTTGAAGCTTATGCCGCAGCAATCAACAGTGAACCGTACCAGCCCTGAGAAGGAGGGCCATCTTGCCAATGCAGCAAAAGACGGCCTTTCAATGCAGGAAAAATCGGCCCTGCGCAACTCTCCTGATTACGACGATTGGGAAGTAGGCATGGAGCCTATACCAGGCGACACTTCCTGGGCTAAGAGCAGTCAACAGCGCCCCTAAGGGCGCTTTTTAATGCAATTATCACTGCCGGCTAAACACTTATTGTTCTCTCAGGCAAAAGAAAAGGGGAGCTTTCGCTCCCCCCTTCCATGCGCTTGAGCTTCCGATGCTCCATTATCCCAAAAGATGCAAGGGGAACAGTGCCTCACAGGCCCATGCGTTGCCTTGGTGGTTCTCGCGAAGTCACCCACTGTTCTGAAGCGTCCACCCTCACGGCGTCAACGACGGAGCTTTCGCCCAGGACCAACTCAAGCTTGCGAATCATAGCACTCAGGCAGAAGCCTGACGCAGGGGCTGGACAGGTTTGGTACAGTGGGCCAGTCAGGAGGCGACTCCCTGATCCTTGCTACTTACTTTCTTTTCCTGATGCTTTTTCGTTTTCTTTCTGCTGCTTCCGTTGTCATTGGTGCTTTGGTGCCATTCGTCGCGGAGGCAGGAGGTTCGTGCGGCTACGTTTCGCACTACGGCATTGGCGACGGCTACGACGGCCAGAGGGCCGCTGATGGCAGTCGCTTCGATGCTTACGGTCTCACTGTTGCTTCTCCATCGCTCCCTCTTGGCACCCGCTTGCGCATCGTCAATCCCCGCAATGGGAGGTCAGTAGTGGCGAGGGTGACCGACAGAGGGCCTTGGTATGGCGATCGCATGCTTGATTTGAGCTACGGCGCTTTTGCTCGTGTGGCGAATCCCTCACGAGGAGTTGCGCGGCTCTGTTACGTCAGGGCATGATACGGAGGAACGAGAATCCACGAGCGCTCCGCAGGGGGCGCTTTTTAATGAGCCCGACTAGCCCTGTATTACGAAAAGCAACAAAGCCTTGGGAGGGGCGGGCTGGCTCGGTATTGTGAGCTGGTTCGTCCCTCTTTCATGCAGAACTTCGCTTCCATTGCCATTCTCAGCGGCATGCTCACCACGCTGGCATGGTCCAGCACGACGGAGCACAAGCCGCAGCCAGACCGTCAGGCCTACCAGGCCTGCACACAGCTCCACCCGCAGCGCTTCTGCGCCATCTCTCATCTAGGCCAATGAAGGAAGCCAACAAGCGCATTGTCGCCATGGCTCAAAGCCTTGGCTTTGTCCTTGCTCGCACTCGCAAGCATTTCGTCTTCAAACATCCAAGCGGGGCCACGTTCGTGGCGCCCCAAAGCGTAAGCGACGATCGCGCTCTGCACAATGCCGAAAGGGACATGCGCAAGGCCATAAGCAACGCTAATGCCCGAAAGGCTTCACAAAAGGCCTCGGACCAGCAATCATAGTCATCAAGGGCGCGAGCCCACATTCCTCTCTTCCCCATGGACAAAACCTCTCTCATCAAGCAGTTCATCTTCAACGCTGGCAGCAGCATCATCAGCGTGCAGTTCGTCAAGGCTGATGGTACCGTGCGCAAACTACAGTTCAACCCCCGCGACACGCAGGAAATCAAAGGCACTGGTACGCCCACCAAGAAAACCAGCATTGTCCGCTGCCGGGATTTCGCTATTGCTCGAAAGGAAGGACAGGGCGCATGGCGCTCGTTTGATTGCGAGCGCGTGGTGAGCATCAAGAGCAATGGCAAAGAACTGGTGTTCTGACTTTTTCCTTTTCCTTTCCCCTCCATTTCAATCATCATGATCGAAGCTCCCGCAATCCTGCTGCACATCGCAGCACAATTTGTTCATCCTGACGCTTACAGGGGTGCCATCACTGACATCCACTTAAAAAGCACGCCTCATGGTATGCGCATTGCTGCCACTAATGGCCACTTCGCTTTTCGTTGCTTGGTTCCATTCGGACCGCTTTGCTTCATGCAAACCCCAGAAGAGCTGATACCAGCAAAAACCTTCAAAAAGAAAGTTGCCTATGCACAAAAGGCAATCATCAACGATGGAGAAGCAAGGTTCTACGGAGGGAAAAAAGAAGGCATGATGGACTTACTAGAAGCTCGTCCTTGTGTGGGTGACAACAGGGATGAATTCCCTTCTCACTTCGACAGTCTCTGGCCAGATCCGGCCAGCATGGCAAATGCCCCGGCAAAGCCCGTAGTGCTCAACAGCGAATACATGCGCACCATTTGCGACATCAGCGCAAAGCTTGCAGATTCTGTCAACATCAAGATGCGGATGGGAGAATCTCCCACTGCGCCATTGTTGCTCACGACGAGCCTGGACGACACCGAGCTTCAGTTCCTGCTGTTGCCCGTCATGGTGAGGGACTGACCATGGCAGTCCTTGATCGCGACGTTTGGAGCCTATGGGCCGAATCAGGCATGGATTGGACCATGCTTGACTCCAGTCCTGATCGCAACGCCCTGGAACGACAGGCTCGAAGCCTCAAGGCCGTGTTCACCACGAAAAGCTTCATGGTGGTGCAGGGCATGCAAGGCCCAAACCGTTTGTAAACAGTTGTTGCAGAGGGGCTGACCAGGCCCCTCCTCCCTTTATCGTTCTATCACGGGCGCGAGCCCACCGTCACCAAAGTCATGCACCGCACCATCGAAGGCCACCGCGAGAGCCCTTACCTCGCCAAGCTCGAAGCCGACCGTCAGGCCCAGCACTCTGGCTATGGCGTGCGCAAATTTCACTGTGCCGATGGCACCATCAAATGGGAAGCCTATGGCTGGGAGCGACTCACTGAGCTTTCTATTTACGACACTTCCTACGGCCTGTTCAATCAGAAGTGGGAAGCTGAACAGTATTTCAACAACATCATCAACGGTTGATCACTAAGGAGCAAACATCGCCATGATTTCATCTTTCTTCTTCTTCCTGATTCTGCCTCTAACAATTGTGATTGGCATTATTCTGTGGCTCTCTGAAACCAGGGATCAACGTGCTCGCCGCTGGCGCCAGTCAGGCTTGTCCCAACAGGCCATTGCAGATCGCTTGGGCGTAAGCCGCAGCACAGTCCGTCGCATGCTGGCACCTGCGTAAAGCTTTGTGACAAACGGGGGCTTCGGCCCCTCTTGCCTGTATTGTTCCTTTGTTCGGCGGCGACGCCCTTTCCTTTTCTTCTCATGGCAACCATTCCCACCATCCATCTCAACGGCACCAGCTTCACTGATCTGCGCGACGGCTACGCTGCTGCGTACGATGCCATTGACAAGGCTATCGACGCTCTAGCCGCTGCCGAGCTCAACGGCCGGGACTTCTACCCTCAAGGCCCTGACGCTTACTACCAGGCTCGCAAGGAGCGTGATCAGGCCTTTGACCAGCTTCGTGCTGCTCATGCCTATGTGGGCGAAATGCTGGCCGGCATTTGTGATCAGCGGCGCTGATTGCAACGATTTGTGAAGCTAATGGTTCAGGGGCTGGCCACGGCCCCCTTTTGCTCTATTGTTCCTTTGTTCGGAGGCGCGAGCTTCCACCACTCACTAGACCATGGTTTGCATCAATCACACCGTCGAGCAACTCACCACCGCTGACGCCTACACCGCCTTCGAGGGCCTTGAAACCATTGACCTAACCGTCATCCTGCCCGATTGGCACCAGCCCTTCCCTTCTCAAGAGCGCATTGGTGCTGCCAACCCTCGCTCACTGAAGATGGTTGGCCTGCTCCACGTTAGCCGCACTTGGTACATCAATGGCCCTGTGATGGATCAATGGACTGTTTCTACGCTCAGCGGCCCTGTGCAGGTGCCTGCAGGCACTCGCATTGAGACGCAGGAGCTTCCTGGGCAATGGAAAGCTCTAAAGCGAGAAGCCAGCCCCGGCAAGCAAGAGTGGTGGTTCTACGCCAACGGCCGCACTGGCTTTTGTTAAGCATTGTTACAGGCCCCCTTCCAGGGGCCTCTACTGCTCTATTGTTCTTTCAACGGGCCGAGAGGCTCACCACTCCGTTTTCAAGCCATGCAAACCGTCGTTCTCTTTCGCCTTTTCGAGCAGACTCCCGATGGTGCCATTCGTCAGTGTGGCTTCACCGGCCCTGATCGTGAAGAGGCCCTTCTCTGGCAGCAGGAAATGCAGCAGTGCTTCCCCGCCAATCGCCACTGGGTGAGACCAGTGTTCCGTCATGCAGGTGCCTAACCACCAACACAACTCAGGCAAGCCTCCTAAGCGGAGGCTCAAGCCTCAGGCTCTCAGAGCCGCCAGAGCCCGCAGACGAGCCCTTCTCAATCAGCTCCACCATGCAAGACACCATCAATCTCCTGGCCATCAGCAACAGAGGCCGTAGCCGCATTGGCACCACTATCACCACTGCCATTGTCGAGCAAGATCACCACGATAAACTGTTCATCGTGCTGCCGCAGTTCAATCAATGTCGATGGATAAAGAAAGACAATGACCCCGATTTTCGCATTGTGCAGGAGGCTTGACCAATGACTTCTCTTTCCATCGTTTGGCTGTTCAAAGACAGCGAAGGCTTCGAGGATTACGCACAGTCAGAAGAAGAGCGTGATCAACTCCATGCAATTTATCAACAAGCTGGCACCAGCTATTCCGTCACTGAACTCATCAGAGGAGAAGATCAATGATCACCGTTCGCAACTATTCTGACAACGGCCCGTATTTTCCTCCCACGCAGGGCATCTATCAAGCCAGTTCTCTCAAAGAGCTCATCTTTCACATAAGACTGTGCATGGAAGATGGTGACTATCAAATGGGCGTGTTTGATGAAGATGGACGATGCAAAGGTATATGGGTGGATGAAGCAGAGCCAATGGACGATGGAGAAGGCTGTATGGTGCTTGGTCCTAAGTGCTACGTGCTTTATAGGCCTGGAAGCATCAGCAAAGGCTTGTGGAACCTCCACCTTGCCAAATTCAAAAGGATTTGATCATGATCCTCGTTGATTTTTTCTCAGAAGCTTGCTGTAAGGGCACAGAGCTCGTTGAAGGCTGGTACTGGTATGAGGACGATGGGGAAGAAGTAGGAGGGCCGTACAGAGACGAAGAAGCCGCCATCGCGGCGGCTCAAAAGCAGGAGAGCTGGTGATTGTGCGTTAGCATGGCAAAACGACGCGAGATGCCAGTCCCGCGCCGTTTCTAACCACTACCAAAGAGAGGGCTTGGCCATGGCTACAGACAAGCATAGCAGCGTGCCCGAAGGGTTCAAAGAGATCCCTGGGTATGACGGACGCTATTTCATCAACGAGCATGGCGATGTTTGGAGCGTGTTCAAGAAAGGTTTGATGAGTCCACAGACAGACGCAACGCATCCCTATCCATGGGTGCTACTAAGGGAAGGCAACAAGTCTCAGCCTCGTACTATTTATTATTTGATGCGACTTGCATGGATGTTTCCCGCTCCTGGAGAAATTGGACTTGGTGCTGACAAGTGGTGCGTAAATCACAAAGATGGAAATAAGCTTAATAGTCATATTTCTAATCTTGAATGGACTACCAACAGCAATAACGCAAGGCATGCATGGATCAATGGCTTACAAGCGTGCGGCGCAGCAAAGAAAAATGCTAAGTTTACATCTCGACAGGTAAGCGCAATTCGCCTGCGCGTTAAGCATGGAGAAAGTGCTTATTCTCTTTCAAAAGAATTTAATGTTGCTTATCATACAGTCAAGAAAATTTGCAGATTTGAAAGCTGGAAGCATCAAGATCACAACTTAAGGGACAGGATCCGGCCAGCCTCCTAAAAGACCCAAACAGTTCGGTATTAAGACCCGGCCAGCCTCCTAAAAGACCCAAACAGCTTCGTATTATGCCTTTATGGCTCTATGCCCATATGCCGATATGCCCATAGCCGCATTGTAACATTTCGTAACATTTCGTAACATTTCTTAACATTTACAAAACTTAACATTTCGTAACATTTCTTAACATTTCTTAACATTTACATTTCTTAACATTTCTTAACATTTTGTAACATTTACATTTCTTAACATTTCTTAACATTTTGTAACATTTACATTTCTTAACATTTCGTAATATTTCTTAACATTTACAAAACTTAACATTTCGTAACATTTCGCAACATTTCATATTTTGTAACATTTCTTAACATTTCATATTTCTTAACATTTTGTAACATTTCTTAACATTTCTTTACATTTCTTAACATTTCTTAACATTTACATTTCTTAACATTTCTTAACATTTCTTAACATTTCTTGACAAAACGTAACATCAGCATTTCTTATATCAGCATTGCTAATGTTACAAAATATTTCTTAACATCAACAATCCTGATATAAGCGTTGCAAATGTGACGGCATGT
>JAIYDG010000068.1 GCA_027487625.1 Bacteroidota bacterium | reverse complement strand
TTCTATTTTGGCCTCTTTTAATAATTTGTTATCAGGCTCCATGGTGATTCTCATTCGGTTGTTTTCACCAATCAACCCTCTTTTTTTAAAAGCTTTATAACCTATAAATGAAGCTTGGATTTCAAATGAATCACTTAATAAGTTATCTATAGTGAAAAAACCTTTATCATTTGAGCTTACATAATGAGGTTTCGCACCTTTTTGTGTGAGCATAATGCTAACTCCTACCATAGGAGAATTATCGTTTTTATCGATAACAATTCCTCTTAAGGATTGATTTTGCGCAGAAGTGAAAATTGGATAAAGTAAACCTAGAAATATGATAAAAGAAAAACGTCTCATTATTTTTTGATAATTGCGTCAAAGATGCTTGAATTATTGCAAATAGCCGTGAAGTTTTAGGTAAACGGCATTAATTGGGAGGTAATTAGAGTGGCTGTTGGCAATTGGCTTTTTGCTATTGGCTAGGTTTACAGGTGATACTTTAATCCGGCAATAAATAATATTACATTGTAATTTTTTTGATAAGCTAACGACATTTGAATTTAAAGTTTTCTTTAAAAATTGTTTGTTCTCAAGCCTTAATCATCTCAATTTTAAGTGATATTTTATAATGTTTACGTTTCTTGTTTTTAAAAAGCATCTCTGCCAAAAGCCAAAAGCTAAAAGCCAAAGTTTTAAAGTCTTTCTTGCGAAAACAAATTCCTCCATTACATTTGTATCGTCTTTAGGGGTGTCTGAAGAAACAAGCAAGAATGTCTTTTCCTTGTTTCTGACGACTGAGATTATACCCTTTAACCTGATCAGGGTAATGCCTGCGTAGGGAAGAAGACCGGAATTTTTATTTGAAGCTTCAGAAGTTCCGTTCTTCAATAGGGTAAACATTTTTAGACCGTTCAGCCCCTGCTGCGGTTGGTTTAAAATTTTAATGTTTACAAAATGAAAAAGTTTTCTTTCTTTTTAATGGGATTATTCTTGTCCCTAGTCTCCTTTGCTCAGTTTAGCATTTCTGGCAAAGTGAATGACGCTGAAACAGAGCGTCCATTAAGTGCTGCGAGTATTAGCTTGTACCTCAATGGCAAGGTAGTACAAAACCAGATTTCTGCCGACAATGGCAGCTATTCTTTTAACAAACTGAAGCCGGGTACTTATTATTTAGTTATTAATTATTTGTCTTATCCTCAGATAGAAAAGAAGATAGAACTAGTCAATTCAAGCGCTGAGGTAGACATCAATATCAAACCATTAACACAAGTTAGTGATGAATGTGTGATAATAACTGTCCGTTTTAAGAATACCGCTGCTGCTACTTTCACTAATATCAGCAAAAAAGAAATTGAAAAACAGAATTTTGGGCAGGATATTCCCTTTTTGCTCAACCAAACACCATCGGTTGTAGTAAACTCCGATGCAGGTGCCGGAGTTGGTTATACTGGTATGCGCATTAGAGGTGTTGACCCAACCAGAACCAATGTTACCATCAACGGAATTCCGGTAAATGATGCCGAATCTCATGGAACTTTCTGGGTTAATACACCCGATTTGGCTTCATCAACACAAAGCATCCAAATTCAAAGGGGTGTTGGTACTTCCACCAATGGTGCTGCTGCATTTGGAGCGAGTGTCAATATTCAAACCGATCAGATGAGTTATACTCCCTTTTCTGAAGTCTCAACAAGTTTAGGTTCATTTAATACCAGAAAACATACCCTTAAAGTAGGAACTGGTTTAATGGAAAACAAATGGGCAATTGATGCACGTTTATCGATGCTTAAATCAGATGGATTTATCGATCGTTCATTTTCCGATTTGAAATCTTATTTCGTTTCTGCAACAAGATTTGGGAAACACAGTAGCTTAAAATTCAATGTGTTTTCAGGAAAAGAGCAAACCTATCAGGCTTGGAATGGCGTGCCCGAAGCCCGTTTAAAAGGGGATGTGAATGGTATGATTCAACTAACTCAAAACTTATACATGAGTTCAAAAGATTCTGCTCTTTTATTGAATTCTGGTAACAGAACTTACAACCAGTACACTTACCCAAATCAAACCGATAATTACCAACAAGACCATTACCAGTTTTTCTATAGTTATAACCGCAACAATAGAGATAGATTAAATATTGGTTTACACTATACTTATGGAAGAGGTTATTATGAAGAATATAGAACAGGCGAACCCTTTTCTAGATATAAGTTGAATGATGTGATAATTGGTTCCGATACACTTACCAATTCAGATTTTATAAGAAGACGTTGGTTAGACAACGACTTTTACGGAACGGTTTTTTCATACACCATGGATCGTGGTAAAAAATACTTCACATTTGGTGGTGCTATCAACAGATATGATGGTCGCCATTTCGGAGAATTGATTTGGGCTCAGAATGCAGCCATTAACTTTAATAATCAACGTTTTTATGATGGAAAATCTACCAAAACCGATATCAGTCTTTATGGTAAACTTGATTATGAATTCAGTAAAAAATTCGAAGGTTTTATTGATTTACAATACAGAGGCGTTGGATACAAATTAAAAGGAGAAGACCTGAATGGTAGTAATTATATTCCTTATGATTTTGATTTGAATTTTGATTTTTTCAATCCCAAAGCTGGTTTAACTTATCAACTAAACAGCAAAACTCAGTTTTATGCTTATGCGGGAGTTGCTCATAGAGAGCCGGTTCGTAATGATATCATTCAGGCAAGTAAAAATAGTGTTCCTAAACCGGAGCGTATGTACAATGGAGAATTGGGTTATAAGAGATATGGAAATGTTTTCAGCATCAACATGAATGCATTTTATATGGATTATGTAAACCAGTTGGTAAACAGTGGCCAGGTAAATGATGTGGGAGCCTATAACCGAGTGAATGTTCCAAGAAGTTACAGAGCAGGATTGGAAGGAGTTTTCGGAGTAAAAATAAGAAAGGATTTAAAATGGACATTCACAGCTGCGTATAGTAAAAATAGAATCAAAGACTTTACCGAATATGTTGACAATTGGGATTTGGGCGGACAAAATGAAGTAAAATACAAAAATAGTAGCATTGCCTTTTCTCCAGAATTCATTAGTTCTTCGGTATTGAACTATGAAAACGTAAAAGGCTTTTCTGCATCATGGATTGTAAAAACGGTATCGAAACAATACCTCGACAATACCCAAAGTGAGGCCAGAAAAATAGATGGTTTTATAGTAAACGATTTGCTGTTTTCTTATGAAATTAAGACTCAAAGATTTTTTAAATCTGCAAGAATTGGCCTACAACTAAACAATATTTTAGGAGAAGAATACCAACCAAATGGATATGTATTCAGCGGTATTATTGGCGGGCAAAGAACCGATTTTAACTATTTCTACCCACAAGCAGGAAGGAATTTTATGATGAACTTGGTTGTGAGCTTTTAGTTCAATATCTGCAAAATTATAATCCCACAGAATGAAAACGTTCATGAGGGAAATTGGAAACGCACTCCAATAAGGTCTTATGTGACAATCTATAAGATTTCGAATCACGATAATATTATACAGTTGGAATTAGAACGGGAGAAATTCCGTTCTAATTTCGTAATTATTATTTAACCATTAGCACGGGTCAAAATTGTATAAAATTATGCTGCTTTTTTGATACACCGCGATGAATTATACAATAATCAAAATGATTAATTTATCAGATACACCGAGATAAATCGTGGTGCTACAAGAGATGAATTGCGGGATTATTCGGTGATGGAATTCACAATACCTCGAATTGGATTTTTGGCCACTTCGACATCTTTAATAATTTGAACAGCCTGTGTTTTCTGTTTGGCATTCAATCTTACAATATCATTTAATCCTTCCAATGCTTCTTTGTCACGACCTGCTTTTAAAAATGCCAATGATAAATACCATTTGCCCAAGTGTACATTGTTGAATTCCTTAAAATTCTTAACGGCTAATTCTAAACTGTTGATAGCTAAATTGTCGAATCCAGTTTTTAAATATGAAATTCCTAAATACAAATTATAATATCCTTCCTCTTCTGCTCTAGGTTCTATATTTTGAAAGCCTTCAATTGCCAGAGAATACTCACCTTTTTCGTAATATTTCATGGCAATCTGACTCAATCCTGTAGAGTCTACATAGTTAGGGTCGGTGGTCCAGTAATTTAAACAGGGCCTGAAGTTTTTTTCGTAAATACCCATTAGCTGTTCACCAGGAGCTCTAAATTGCTCACTAATATACCAAGTGGAAATACTTACCACAAATAATACAGCCAGGTAGAAAAGAATTTTTATAGCACTTTTCATTGCTACGAATTTATAGTTTCCAAGTCAATTTTTTGCTTATTATCAATTTCATTTAATAAGTTACCAATGCCTTTAATTATATCTTCATGCATAAACGTATGACCACCATCAAATACCAAAATTCGAGAGCTTTTTTCTGCCTGAAATATTTTTAATAAACCTTTCATTGGTGTTACATTATCATGTTTTCCAGCAATAAACAAAATTTCAATTTGCTTTGTTTGTGCCAATTTGATAGAATTCCGCCAATTAGGAATGAAACATCGCATTACTTGCCAATTATTGTAAAGTCTTTCAGATTTTGAGGGATCTTTCACCTGTAAACTCGCTACTCTTATTTTTTCTTCTGAAAGGATTTTAGCGTTTTTGATGAACTTTAAAATTTTTTGAAGTCCAATATTTTCTTTTGTGTAGAACCTGAATATCATGTTACCCAAAATTGTTCCTGTTGAAAAGGCAAATAATCTAGAGAACCTTTCTGGTGGTGCCGACATCACTATCCAGGCTTTTACTGGAATTGATTGAGATTGAATTGCAGCAGCAGCCAACCAGTTTCCAAAACTAAAAGCTCCCATCACAATATTTCTATTTTTGAATCCAAGGAAATTGATTAAATCAGATAATGTCGCATTAAAATCATTGATTTCTAAAGGTTCATCTTTTTTGAATGCAAAACTATCACCATGTTCCAAATGATTAATTCCTAAAATACTATAATTCGATTTTAAATTTTGATTGAAGTAAACAAAGTGGCGGGCACTTTGACCATATCCAGGAAATAAAACAAGCAAATTTTCACCAGCCTCAAAAAAATAATAACCCAGCTGAATTTGCTTTCCTCTGAAAATCTCTTTTTTAAAATCAGCCATCTTGTTGTTTTACGCTTGTTTTTTGAATGTGTAAAAATACTTTTTAATTATTATTTCAATCAGGAGAAAAATCAAACTACATTTGCACAATTTATACCAATTCTAAAGCAAAGGATTGGTTTCCTTTACACCTCATAAAAAGAAATATGCCAAAAGATTTAAGCATCAAATCAGTATTAATTATCGGTAGTGGTCCCATTATTATTGGTCAAGCTTGCGAATTCGATTACAGTGGAAGTCAAGCTGCTCGCTCATTAAGAGAAGAAGGAATTAAGGTAATTCTTATCAATAGCAATCCGGCAACTATCATGACAGACCCGGTAACTGCAGATCATGTTTATCTTTTGCCTTTGGTTTCCGATTCTATTGAAAGTATTTTAAAGGAACACCAAATTGATGCCGTTTTACCAACTATGGGCGGACAAACTGCTCTGAATTTGGCTATTGAATGTGAGGAAATTGGACTTTGGGAAAAATACAATGTTCGTATGATTGGTGTGGATACCAAAGCCATTGATACAACAGAAAACCGCGAAAAGTTCAGACAAAAAATGATTGAAATTGGCGTTGGTGTTGCGCCTTCAAGAACAGCCAATTCATTTTTAGAAGGAAAAGAAATTGCGCAAGAAATTGGATTTCCATTAGTAATTAGACCTTCTTACACCCTTGGTGGAACAGGTGGCGGATTTGTTTGGGCTAAAGAAGAATTGGATGCTGCTTTGCAAAGAGGTTTAACTGCTTCTCCAACGCATGAAGTTTTGGTTGAAAAAGCAGTTTTTGGCTGGAAAGAATTTGAACTTGAATTACTTAGAGATCAAAACGATAGCGTTGCCATTATTTGTACCATCGAGAATTTCGACCCAATGGGAATTCATACTGGTGATTCGATTACAGTTGCTCCTGCCATGACTTTAAGCGATACCTGTTTCCAACACATGCGTACTTTGGCTATAAAAATGATGCGTAGTATTGGAAATTTTGCTGGTGGATGTAATGTTCAGTTTGCGGTAAATCCTGAAAACGAAGATATTATCGCTGTCGAAATCAATCCACGTGTATCACGTTCTTCAGCATTGGCATCTAAAGCTACTGGTTATCCAATCGCAAAAATTGCGGCTAAATTGGCTATTGGTTATCATTTGGATGAACTAAAAAATCCTGTAACCAAAACAACTTCAGCTTATTTCGAACCAGCAATCGATTATGTAATCGTAAAAATCCCTCGTTTTAATTTCGATAAATTTAAAGGAGCTAACAAAACTCTTGGACTGCAAATGAAAGCAGTAGGTGAGGTGATGGGAATTGGTAGAAGTTTTACAGAAGCTTTCCAAAAAGCAGTTCAAAGTTTAGAGATTAAAAGAAATGGTTTAGGTGCGGATGGTTTTCAACAAAGAAAATTGGAGGATATTGTAGAAAAATTAAAGAATCCTAGCTGGGACAGAATGTTCGCGGTTAAAGATGCTTTGAGTTTAGGAATGCCAATTTCATCCTTAGAAAAAATAACTAAAATCGACCGATGGTTCTTGAATCAAATTAATGATATGGTACGTTTGGAAACTGATACCAAACGCTTTAATCTTAAGAATATTCCTAGAGAATTAATGATTGACCTTAAACAAAAGGGTTATTCTGATATTCAAGTTGCATATTTATTAGGAAGTGATACTACTGAAGATGAGGTTTGGGACTTAAGAAAAGAAATGGGTATTCACCGCATTTATAAAATGGTTGATACTTGTGCAGCAGAATTTCCTTCACCAACCAATTATTTCTACTCAAGCTTTGATGGAAGTAACGAAAGTGTAGTAAGTGATAGAAAGAAAATTATCGTTTTAGGTTCAGGTCCAAATAGAATCGGACAAGGTATTGAATTCGATTATAGCTGTGTACATGGTTTATTGGCTGCAAAAGAATGTGGTTACGAAGCCATCATGATTAACTGTAATCCAGAAACTGTAAGTACCGATTTCGATATGGCCGATAAATTGTATTTCGAGCCAGTTTTTTGGGAAACTTTACGTGAAATTGTAGAACTAGAAAAACCTGAAGGCGTTATTGTGCAATTGGGTGGTCAAACAGCTTTAAAATTGGCTAAAAAACTTCATGAAAACGGAATCAAAATTATAGGTACTTCTTTCCCTGATATGGATATTTCTGAGGATAGAGGTTTGTTTTCAGATTTATTAAAAGAATTAGACATTCCATACCCAAATTATGGTGTTGCTGAAGATGCAGATGAAGCAATTGAAGTAGCTAGAAAAGTTGGTTATCCGGTTTTAGTTCGCCCAAGTTATGTATTGGGTGGACAAGGTATGAAAATCGTTATTAATGATGAAGATTTAGAGCAAGCAGTTATTGATTTATTAGGGGATTTACCAGGCAACCGTGTTTTAATCGACCATTTCTTGGATAGAGCAGAAGAAGCTGAGATTGATTTGATTTGTGATACAGAATCTGCACATGTAATTGGCATGATGGAACATATTGAACCAGCCGGAATTCATAGTGGAGATAGTTCTGCTGTTTTACCTCCATTCAGTTTAAGTCAGAATGTACAAGACCAAATGGAATCGTATGCAAAAAGATTGGCAACAAAAATGAATATCAGTGGATTATTGAATATTCAGTTTGCAATTAAAAACGAAAAGGTTTACGTTATTGAAGCCAATCCAAGAGCAAGTAGAACAGTTCCTTTTATTGCTAAGGCGCATCAAATTCCATATATCAATATTGCAGCTAAAGTGATGTTGGGTGCTAATAAATTAAGCGATTTTACATTCGACAGAAAACTAACAGGTTATGCCATTAAAGAACCTGTTTTCTCATTCGATAAATTCCCTGGCGTAAATAAGGAATTAGGTCCCGAAATGAAATCTACTGGTGAAGCCATTCGTTTCATCAAAGATTTACACGACCCATATTTCAGAAACCTAGTGAAAGAAAAAAGCATGTATTTGTCACGATAAAAACGCCCCCCGTAGAAACGCGATTTTATCGCGTTTTGTTGGGGTATGAATGTCGATTCATCGCGTTTTGTCCATGTAGAAACGCGATTTATCGCGTTTCATTCGTGTAGGAACGACGATTTATCACCTAGCCAATTACATCTATAACAAAACAGGCGGCCAATGGCCGCCTGTTTTATTTTGGTCCCTGGGATAAATCCCCAGGCAATTAATGGAATTGGGGATAAATCCCCGGGCTATAAGTAGCATCAGGATTTATCCTAATATTACTGTTTTTCTAGAATCTCTTTCAAATTCTTCAAATTTTTTGCAGATGTTTCTGCAATCATTTTTTTGCCAAATAAGTAAGAGGGTAAATTCATTGGATAAACAGACTCGCTGTAGAATTCCATGGTTACTTTGGTTTCGTTTTCACTAATAGATTCAAAGATATCTGCAGCTTTTGAATGTCCTTCAAATGGACGAATGAAGTTCAAATCAACATCCATTCTATCAGGAGTTAAAGCGGTAATGGTTTGAGAGCCTTCACCCACATTGTCATCTTTACTGTTCCATGTTTGAGTTGCACCAACGGTTCCATCAGTACCTTCAATTTTAATATCAGAATTAGGATCAGCCATTACCCATTCGCTATAATTCTTCTAATTATCAAGGATTCTCACATAATCAAAAACCACTTGTTTGGGTTTTGAAATGGTTTCAGATACCGAAACGGTATAGGTTTTTGGCACAAATAAGGCTGCGATTAATGGAATTGCAATAATTACAACAATAGCAATCAGGATTTTTTTGATGATTTTCATGGTTTTGTATTAAGGTGAAGAAAATTACAAAATCTTTTTGAATTGCAAGAAAACTATCTTTATATATTTTTTAAAATTGATTGGACTTCGGTATAGGTAGTAAATTTCCTTAAACAGAATTATTGGATTAAACTTTTGAAAGGAATTGTTTGAGAAAATAGAAAGTACTGTTATTAACTTATTTATAGCGAATTATTTCGTCAAAACATTAATTAAAAGTTTTATTGGATGGGTAATTACAAATAATCCAAAATCAGTTAATAAACCTAATAAAGGAAGCATTAACATAAACCACCATTTGTATTTGAACTTTGTTGTGGTGCCCTTGGTTAAATTATTCCAAACCAAAATCATCCTATCTTTATAATAGTAAAGAATTAAAAAGTCTGATACAATCATTCCAAATAGTCTAATTGGTAATGCCAAACCAAATTCATCAGCAGTAAAAGCAAGGTCGATTAAAAATATTTGCCCCAATATTGGAAGAAGAAACAGGGCACCTATTAATGATGTTCGGTTAAACACGATTAAAATAGCTCCAATAATTTGCATCAAGCCAACAACAATGTCAAAAGTTCTCGACATACCAAATAAATGCCAAGCAAGTTGCATTTTACTTACTTCTTTAAGTGGTTTATTTAAAATGCTAGGGTCATGAACTCCAAATTGTTCTCCAATCAACTTAGCATAACCATAATCTAACATATAGTAAGCTAAATACCATCTTAAAACTAAAATGCCAAAGTCGTAAAACTTTTCCTTTGATAGCTTTAGTTCTGATAATCGGTTTAGTCTAAAATGCTTTATTATATGCGATATGTAAACAACAAAACCTACGATAAACAGTATGAAAGGTACATACAGAATTAACATTGATATTTTTTCCAGCATTTTTTGATGTTTATCAGATGGATTTTTGGATTAAAAATATCAATATCACCCAAATTTAATGCCAGATTAATTTTTGATTTTGGCAAATTGGATTCTGTTTTCTAAAACAACATCTCTATAAAGATTACAAAATGAAATTTTTGTTAAGTACTTGAGATGAAGCACTTTTAAGAAGATATTAGGATTTTATTCGAACAAATGGTCTGGCTCTGGAACTTTGAATACTAAAAAGTTAGTTCCAAAGAAATTCAAAAATACATTCAGTCCAATTGCCAATAAGTTTGAAACTAAAGGGCCATTTTCTTCAAACCAAACAGCAAAAACCTCTTGTTCAATACCTCTACAAATATCTGCAAACCAAAGGTTTGGAAATAACCAATGGTCGCAAACAAAGTTAAAAACCAGATAAACCACAAAGGTGATAGCATAAACCAAAATGTATTTTAGTAGGTATTTTTCTCCATCTTCAGTTTGGTCGATATAAGTCCAGAATTTATTAAGCGTAAAACCAACGAAAAAGCCCATCACATAACCAATGGCTTTCGACAATAAATTCAACGCCGGATACTGAGCAGCAATCAACCAAAACACGCCTAAACTAACAGAAGCACTGGTAGCGCCAACAATTCCGAATTTCAAAAATTTTCTAGTTAAAGGGTATTGGCGAAGCCAAAGTCGGAATTTCTGAATCTGTTTTAACGGCATATATAAATGCAAAGATAAAAATTATTGGCGGCTTCTAAAGTAATCCCTCATCAGCAAAACTATAAAAACTAGAATTAGCGATAATAATATGGTCGGCAACAAAAATATCTAACATTTTTCCGCCCTCTTGTACTTTTTTTGTGATTTGAATATCAGCCTGACTCGGTTGCAGGTTTCCTGATGGGTGATTATGGGCTAAAATTATTGTGCTAGCTTTAAGTTCGAGTGCATGCATAAAAATTATTTTAGGGTCAACAACGGTTCCAGCTATTCCCCCTTCGCTAATTCTAACTCTTTTTAATAGATAACCTCCTCTATTTAAGTAGATTATCCAAAATTGTTCATGGTCGAGGTCTGATAAGAGTTCACTTAAAACTAAATAAGCATCTTTACTGCCTGAAATTTTCTTTCTCTCAAGTGCTTCTTCATCCTTTCTTCTTCTACCTAATTCTAATGCAGCAATAAGAGTTACAGCTTTTGCGGGTCCAATTCCTTTGATTTTTAGGAAATCCTTAGTTTTGAATTTACCCAGTTCTTGGAGCTTATTTTGGGCTAAATCTAATACCTCTTTACCCAAATCGAGGGCGCTTTTTTGTGCATTTCCCGAACCAATTAAAATGGCTAGAAGCTCAGAATTGGTAAGGTGTTCACGTCCTTTTTGAAGTAATTTTTCTCGAGGTCTGTCATCCTCCGAAAGTTGTAGAATAGATTTCCCTTTTTGGGGCAATTCTTGGTTTGTCATTTAGCTAAATAACAAAACAAAAAAGGCTTTCCTGTTTAGGAAAGCCTTAGAAGTGTATTCAATCGAAATTATTTCTTCTTTTTAACTACTTTTTTAGCAGTATTTTTCTTAACAACAGCAACCGGAGTAGTTCCGATTTTGTTAACAGCTCTAGCTAATTTAGATTTTTGGTTAGCTGCTTTATTCTTGTGAATAATGCTGCGTTTTGCCAACTTATCCAACATAGCGCTCACTTCTTTTAACAAAGCTTCTGCTTCGCTTTTAACAGTTGAAGTGCGCAGGCGTTTAGATAAAGTACGGGTGGTCTTTGCCTGGTAACGATTACGTAAACGCTTAGTAGCTGAATTACGGATTCTTTTTTGTGCTGACTTATGGTTTGCCATTGTAAATACTTATTCTTTAATCTGATTTGCCCTTAAAAAGGGATGCAAATATAGTCAATAGAATTGAAAATCAAATCACCAAACAAAAATTATCCTCAAACTGAGAAACTTTCACCGCAACTACATGTGCGTGTGGCATTTGGATTGTTGAAAGTAAAACCTTTTCCGTTTAATCCGTCAGAAAAATCGAGTTCTGTTCCAAATAAATATAAAACGCTTCTTTTATCTGTAACTACCTTTACACCATTGAAATCCATTACTTCATCGCCTGGTTTTGCTGCATTGTCAAAATCTAATTTGTACGACAATCCTGAACAACCTCCACTATCAACCCCAACTCTTAAAAAATAATCAGGTGTATACGATGATTCTATCATCAATTCTTGAATTCTACTTTTTGCTTTTTCGCTAACTGTAATCATAACTTAAATGATTGAACCGCAAATTTAAACATTTGTTTTTTATAAATTCTGTAAAAATCGTATCATATGAATTACGCGTATTCTGTGTTGGGGAATTGACTGGGGAATTGTATTTTTTAAAATCTCTACTCTTTTTATTTTAATAAATTGTTTTGGGTATTTAAATCCTTTCTAATCTTTACTTGCTGCTATTAATTTGTTTACCTTTGTTTTTATGGCTCAAAAAATTCAAATTATTGCTGTTGCTGGCGCGGGTACAATGGGTTTAGGTATTGCTCAGGTTTGTGCTGTTGCTGGGTATAAAACGCTTTTGTTCGATATCAATCCTGATATGCTTAGCAAAGCTAAATCTGCCATCACAAAAAGCCTTCAATCACAGGTTGATAAAGGTAAAATGTTGGCTGAAAACAAAGATTTGGCTTTGTCTAAAATTACTTTCACTACGGAATTAAATGATTTGGTTGCCGATTTAGTCATTGAAGCCATCGTTGAAAAATTAGAGGTGAAACACCAGTTCTTCAATAATGTTGCGGCCATCAATAATCCTGAAACCATCTTAGCTTCAAATACTTCTTCTATTCCAATTACTCAAATCGCTGCAAAAATTCCTTTTCCTGAAAGAGTTTTGGGAATTCATTTTTTTAATCCGGCTCCCATTATGAAGCTGGTGGAAATTATATCAGGAGTTCAAACGAATCTACAAATTGCAGAAGATTGCAAAGAACTTATTTCTTCCATGGGAAAAACTTGCGTAATGGCTAAAGATGCTCCTGGTTTTATCGTAAATAGGGTGGCGCGCCATTTTTATGTAGAAGGACTAAAAACCCTCGAAGAACAGGTGGCTTCTTTTGAAGATATTGATGCTTTGTTAGAAAGTTCCGGCTTTAAAATGGGTCCTTTTCGTTTAATGGATTTAATTGGTGTTGATACCAATTTCTCCGTTACCAGCAGCATGTACCAATTGTTTCATTACGATGGAAAATTTCGTCCAAATCGTATCCAACAACAAAAAGTAGATGCGGGTTTACATGGCAAAAAATCTGGAAAGGGATTTTACTCTTATGAATAAATACATCATATTTTCCTTGTTGATTTTGATATCCTTTTCATGCAAAAAGGACAAAACCAACCAACAAAATCTCGACTTTTTCGACCCTGTTTTTGTTGATTTTACAGTAAACATGGATTTACCAGATGCTGCTGAGCTCAAATTTCCCAATGGTTTTATATATAGCGCAAATGGTTACAAAGGAATCATTATTTATAATACGGGTTTCCCTGGCGCCGATCAATATGTTGCTTTCGATAGAGCTTGTCCGTATAAAACCGATAGCATTTGTTCTGTCGTAACCATGGAAACAAATAACCTATTTTATGTTTGTGGCAAAACTGTCAACGCAAAGTTTGTTCCTTGTTGCGGTTCAAAATTTGCTGCCCAAAATGGTGGCGTTGTTTCAGGTGCAGCAAACAGAGGTTTAAAACAATATTATGTTTATCAATTTGGTTCGCAATTACGTGTTACCAATACTCCAATTTAATTTATGAAAACAAACAAACTGCTTTTATTAGCCTTCTTTTTATTTTTTGGTTTGATAGTAAAGTCGCAACCAGCTTTTGTAAAAGATTCTTTAGATAATTTTATCAAACGTGAAATGGCGCGTTGGCAAGTTCCTGGTTTGGCAATTGCTATTGTGAAAGATGGAAAAATTGTTGTTTCAAAAGGTTATGGCGTAAAGGAATTTGGAAAACCAGAACCTGTTGATGAATATACTTTGTTTCAAATTGCCTCAAACAGCAAAGCTTTTACAGGCACGGCAGTCGCTTTGTTAAATGATGAAAAACGACTTTCTCTTGATGAAAAAGTAAGCAAATACCTTCCTTATTTTAAGTTATACGACAAAAATTCTAGTGAAATGGCAACTGTTCGTGATGTATTGACTCATCGCCTCGGCTTACAAACTTTTCAGGGTGATTTTTTAAATTGGGGAAGTACATTAACTCGTAAAGAAATTGTAGAACATTTGGCTTTAACCAAACCAGTTCATCCATTCAGATACAAATATGGTTATTGTAATGCCGGATTTATAACTGCAGGAGAAGTTATCTTAGCTGTTACCGATACCACTTGGGATGATTTTATTTCAGCTCGTTTTTTCAAACCTCTTGAAATGAAACATACCAATTCATTTTATTCTGGAATGGTAAATGATGCCAATGCTTGCAAGCCACATACTTTGTGGAATGGTAAATTGGTGAGCATGAGTTTAACCAATATAGATAATATGGGAGCTTCGGCATCTATTAATTCCAATGTAAGAGATATGTCGAATTGGTTGTTGATGCAACTCGATAGCGGTAGATTCAATGGCAAACGTGTTGTTCCTTTTAAGGTATTGGCCGAAACGCGTAAATCTAATACTATTGTTGGCGACCCAAGTTCGCGTTTGTACAAAAGCAAACATTTTTCTACTTATGGATTGGGTTGGAGCTCATACGATTATGAAGGCAGAAGAATTTGGGAACACAGCGGAGGAGCCAATGGATTTGTAACCAAAACCGAATTTATTCCAGAAGAAAACATGGGTGTTTTGGTTTATACCAATACCGATGCTAATTCATTATACGAAGCATTAGCCAAACAAGTTATTGAAGCTTATTTAGCAGTGCCATATAGAAACATTTCAGAGATTTATTTCAATGGTTCGAAAGCAGGCAGAATTGAGGAGCAAAAATTATTAGATAGTCTTGAATTATTGGCATCAAAAAAGACCAAAACCGAATTGGCACTTACAAGCTATTGTGGAGTTTACAAAAATGATTTTTACGGTACTATTGAAATCAAAAATACCAAAGCTGGATTGAAAATGTATATGAGCAATCACCCCAACAATATTGGCACTTTGCGTTATTTAGGTAACAACGAATTTTTGTGTAATTACAATGATTTAACTTGCGGTGTTCAGGTTCTTCCTGTTAAAATTGAAAACGGAGAAGTGAAATCAATCACAGTTAGGGTAAATGATTTTATTGATTATTTGACTTACGATTTCGAAAAACAGAAATAGTTATGAAACCCAAAAAGTTTGTATTGGTCATCATCATTTTTCTGAATATAATTGTACTACTAGGTCAAATCTGGCCAGCAGGCGCACCACCATTTGCCAGATGGGTAAATATTTTATTTCTAATAGGCAATTTGGGCTACTTTATTGATTTTTGGGTGAGGAGGAAGGGTTGAGTTTGAGTTTGGAGTTTGAGTGTGGGTATGGAGAAAGAGTGTGAGAGTGAGTTTGAGTATGGAGAGTGAGAAGAAGGAGTTTGAGTGTGGGTGTGAGTTTGAATGTTAGTATTGAGAAAGATTAATCAGTTATGGTTATATTAAAATGAAACAAGAAGAATCAATAGCATTTAGTTTTCTTAGCTCATTTTGTGTGGATGAAATAATATATGAGCCAAACGGTAACAGAACACCTGATTTCTCTATAGGTAAAAAAATAGCTGTTGAAGTTCGAAGGCTAAGTCAAACCATTTCTGTAAATGGGAAACAGTCTGTTCCTGAGGAATTAGCAAATTCTCTTGTTCCGAAAATAGAAAAGTTATTTAGTGAATTTAAAAGATTGGAAAATGAAAATGGATATTTTGCTGCTATTCGCTTTGAACGACCATTAAATCCCTCAAAAAAACTTATAGAATTACTTAGAAATAAACTAACTCAATTAAAAGAAAAGGAAGACATTATTAATATTCCTATATCGATTAACAACTTAGAAATCTCATTCTTTGAATCTAGTGTACCATTTGAATTTCGTTTTGCTTTGGGAATTATTCATGATAGAAATACTGGCGGATTTGTGATGTCAAATATTTCCGACAGTTTATCTATAGTAATCCCTGAAAAGGAAAAGAAAATCTTACCTTTTATTCATGAATATGAAGAATGGTGGCTTGTATTGATAGATCAGATTGGTAAAGGCTCAGCAAATAATGAAGAAATTGAAAATTCAGAATTGGAAAATTCAATTTTCGAAAAAGTATTTTTAGTTTCTCCAATTCCCCCTCATTCGGGTGTCGAAATTAGAAACGCATCTCACTCCCATTCTAAGTAGAACGAGCTTCTTTTAATAATACTTTGGACGTTTTTGCTTCTAAATCTTTCCAAAAGCAAATACAAATACGCTTATTTCTCCTTTTAAAAGTCGAGATACATTTTATGCTTTTTAATTATAATTGTATATGATCAAGTCTCAAATGCAATCCGAAATTCAGAAAGTTCTAGAAAACCTTCCAGAGAGTGTATTGCAAGATGTGCTTGATTTCTTAAACGAGCTTCAGAATCAATCTTCAGACAAAACTGCCTTGACCAATAATTTGAGTCAAATACTCCTTGAGGATAAAGAATTACTTGAGAAATTAGCTCAATGATTGAATGGTATCATGAAAACAATCTTTATCTTTTTAGTATCTGTAGTTACCCTTTTTTCAAGCTGTGAAAAAAAATCCAGTACAAGTGAATTTATTGACTCGGTTTATGTAAAGGTTAATGGAATTGTATACTTAAATAAAGCCTCTAAAATTCATTATAATGATTCACTAATAATTTTTAAAAATGACTCAATTGTTGTTTTGATGCCTACAAAAACTAGCATAAATTTATTTATTCATGATTCTTTAATTTCAGGGGAAATGAGCCTTATGTTCCGAGAAAAGGTGATGAGCGTTAAACTCAAACAAGGTTTTGATACATTTATAGAAGTATTAACTTATCAGGATTTTAAGCTAGATAGGCAAACTAGTTGGACCAATCAATTCTTACCTATACTAATAATTGTTTTAATTTTATTTAGGTTCCTTTTGGGTTCTTCTCATAAAAAAGAGCCAGAATCTAAGCCTGTTCGTTCTGACGGAAATAAAATTGTTGAACAACTAAGTGAACTTGGATATTTCAAGTATATGAATGACTCTGAAGAAATAGATGAGTTGAAAAAACAACTTGTCGATTCCATTAATTATTATAATTGTCTTATGACGATTGATTCCGAAGAAAACTTTGAGCCAATAGAAAAAAGATTATTCTTTTGTGATGGAGAAACTCTTTTTGAGATTGGTGGTTTAGAGAAATATTTAAATTTTGTTAAACCGGCCTTTACAAGTAGGAATCTAATATTAGAATGGAGTAATGAAATTTCTGATGAGAAAGTTAATCATTGGTCGCATAAAATTACAGTGAATGCTAAAGAATATGTTGCATTTGAAGGCGATTTGGACAATATTTATGCTTGGGGAATTGCACAATTGAATTTCTGTGAAATGATTAATGATGTGTTGAAACTTCAAAATTCAGATGAGCAAGTTTATCCCATTTATGCAGGAGAAGAAGGACAATTTATATTCTTAAATAAAGAGCAATTTGATTATATAGAATCCATTGAACTACAAGATGAATTCAAGCCAAGAACTATCTCCGATTGGAAAAAATATCATGAATTGAATTAGAAATTAATTTGGATTTAAAAAAAGGCAAAGGAGGTTTCTGAAGTAGGATTAAATTAAGCTAATTTTTACAATTCTTGTTTAAAAGTTGTTGAAACATAGGTATTTATGTCTACATGAATCACATCATCTTTGTAGGATGAAAATTAAAACAATCACAAAAGAAGAAGTATTCGAGTTTATTAAAAAACATGACCCTAAAAGAGAAATTATTCAAATGAAGCCTTTTTGGATTAAAAAAGAGGTTTCAGGAGAAATTGGCCAGGAAAGCAAGGAAAATATTTCCAACAAAAAGTTTGAGCCTATAAAGGAATGTTATAAATCCGAATTTGATAGCTATTTTAGTGGTAAAAGTAAGGATATCGGTTTAATCGAAGAGTTTAACCAAAAATTTCAGAATCAAGAAAATAGGTTGATTAAAGATATATTAATTAAGGAATATTTTGGTGAAACAAAAGATTGGCAATTAGAAGAAGAAAATATTAGCCTTGGTTTTAGACATAATAATATAATTAATTTAAGTTATAAGTTCTCGAGTGAGGGAGTAAATATTTTTGTGTAAGTTACTAAAAGGTAGATGTAATAGGTAAAAGAATTAACTTTATAAAACCATTACATCATGAAAAAACAGAAAGAGGAGAATCCAATGAAAGCCC
>JAIYDG010000596.1 GCA_027487625.1 Bacteroidota bacterium | reverse complement strand
TCTGAAATGAAAGAAATGGAAGGCAAATATCTTGGTCGAATTTTTTTTTTTTTTTTTGCCACTAACGAAACATAACAATTCCCTTCAAAAGTGTCAATAATAAACTTGTCTGGAACACATTTTCTTAAAATGTCGAATGGAATTATCCAGTGTAGGAATAATGCATAGTTCCATTCTTGATAATATTGCCACTTTCCATTTGGAAGATCAAATGGTCGATGCGAAATTTCTGAAAGTATTTTATCAATGTCTGTCATTCGTTGTATATCATACAGTTTAGAAGCTAACTCACAACTATCCCTACAATTTATTTTAATATCTTTCGTATAAAACTAGTTAGCAAAGTATTATCACAAATAAAGCCCACCCTTGCGGGCAGGCTTTAATACACTTTAACAAAACAGGGGTTTTAAGCAGGAGCCCCTGTTTAATTTGGTAAATTTTGTTTGCTTTAAGCTTGTTTTAATAAAGCAATTTGAACATTTAATTTCAAAAAACAAATAGTTTACAACTATTTTCACCTCATTTTCTGTGTTTTATATCATTTTGCCGTTTTATTGACAAACAATACGGACAACAAACTACAATAACTATTGAATTTTTGATTTACGATTTACGATTGGGGATTTTTGATTGCGGATTTTTAATCAATTTAATTATTTAGGGCTTTATACTTCAAAATAGATAAAAGCCAAATTTTAATTCAAATTCGAGTATTATTGAAAAATGAGTAATACAAGTTTAGGACTACTTGCAGCCATATTAACCGTTTTTAGCTGGACCATCGGCACTTTTTCGTTTGCCCATGCCTCAAGAATTGCCAATCCTGCTTCTGTAAATAGAGTGCGATTATTATATGCTTTTGTTGTTTTAGGCATTATGACTTGTATTATTTCAGCCATTAGTCCTATTCAATTATTTAGTTTACCTAAAGTATCACATTACCTTTGGTTTGGACTATCAGGCATTATAGGTTTAACTCTGGGTGATTATTTTGCATTTACAGCTTACCATATTTTAGGTAGTCGCAGGACATCTTTATTTAGCAGCTTTGCTCCCGGTGCGGCCTTATTTGCAGGAATGTTTTTTGTTGATGAACAATTGTCGTTATTAGGCATAATTGGGATGTTTATATCCATAATTGGGGTTCTATTATTAAGCTTATCAAAAAATGAACAAGCAGCTGTAGAGGCCGAAGGAAGAGGAAATTTTGCCCAAGGAATTTTATTTGCTGCTTTAGGTGCAATTTGTCAAGGACTTGGTTTGGTATTAGCAAAAAAAGGATTTATGAGCAGCACTGAAGAGATAAGTGCCATTCATGCAACCTGGATCAGAATGTTTATTGCAACTATTTCGGTTTACTTAATTGGAATCTTTAAAACCAATATCATTCAAGAATTTAAAGCCATCACTTTTAATTCAACTAAACTTAAACCTGTATTACTTGGAACTTTATTTGGTCCAGTAATCGGGGTTTCACTTTCATTGTTTTCAGCCAATAAAATAGAAGTAAGTATTACTCAAACCATTCTTTCATTGTTACCCGTTTCAGTAACATTTGCCGCAGTTTTATTCTTTAAAGAAAAGGTTCAGTTTAAATCTTATTTAGCAGTTTTAGTTTCTATAATTGGTGTTTTGATTTTAGTTTGGAGAACCGAATTACAAACCTTGATTTTTCAATAAATTAATTCATCAAAATACGTTCAAATTCAAAGCATAATTTATCTATTTTAGCTTTGGTTAATTCGGAAGCTGCATTGGCATTTCCTAAATAATAATGTGAGATTGGGGTTAACCAAAATAAAACACCATCTATTGGTGCATGCAAAATTGCAGTGGTAAATAACCCGGCAACCAATCCGGCATTTAATAAAAATGCATGACTTGCATTCTTATAATCCTTTAAATAAAGCTGACCTAAACCCGGTAATATCAAACTTTTAGTTGCTATTTTATCTGGATTTAATTTCACAATCTCGTTTATAGTTATAATTAATGAATCTGCCTTTGATTCATTAAGTAACTTTATTGTTTTTAAAGATTGGATTAAATCATTAGCCTCTTTCCATTTTTTTTGTCTGAAATAAGCCAATAAACAATACTGTTTATAACTAGGATAAAACGATTCATAATCGGCAAAACCATAATAATCTTCATTTAATAAGATGTCGTAATTTTCAGTATTTAAAGCGGAAACAGCAAAATAATCGAGCAAAATTAAACTATCAGAAAACAGATTTTCATCAAGCATATTTTTTGAAAGCAAGTATGAATCATCAAAATTCTTTGATAAATAGGATGCCCTTAACATATTCCACTTAAAATCATTTCTATCACTAAAAAAGTCAATCCTTTTATAGAGTTCAAAAGCTGTTTTATAATTTTCTCGTTTTAGTTCAAAATTAGCTGAATCCAAGAGTTCATTTATACCCTGGCCATAGCTAAATTGGAATAAGTTAATGAGGAATAGCAAACATAAAACCTTCAATTCTTTCATTTACAAGTTCATTAATTTGTTGTTGTCTAAAAGTTTTCTGTCGCTTTATTTCGTTTTTAGTACCAATCAAATTAGCACCATAAAAGCCCATAGCCAATGCCGTATTTACCCATGCAAAAACCGAATTTACACCATAACGATCAAAAGCTCTTCCTGCTAAAAATGCATAAGAGCCAAAAGAAAACATTGAAATTAAACCATCTCTGTTGTTTCCCAAAAGCATTTTGCCTGAACCAGGTAAAAGTAAAGAACTATACAATGGCCAATTATTATACGATTTAAAGTTTGTTATAAGAGTTAATTCTTCGGCAACAAAAAAACTATCATCTAAATGATTTGTGTTTAATAATAAACGAACTCCGCTAGTATCTAATTCCTTTAAAAACAAATAGGCTTTTAAATCAGGATTAATTAAAACAAGGTTGTTTATCATTTGAAAAGAATCGAGATATATAGACAAGGCATGTTTAAATAATACTGCATTCTTTAAACTAAAATGAGAAGGCAAATTTAGATTTAAAGCACTTGAATACCTTTTTTGAGAACAAAGTACCTTAAGGTATAAAACATAAATTGAATCGTTCTGACTTATTGAAAGATGGGGTTTTAAAACCATCTCACATGCTTCAAAATCTCTTTCTTCGTACAAAGCACGGGCATAACTTAAACTAGCAGTATCTGAAAAGTAATTCTGACCAATAGCTAAACAAGGAATAAAACTACATAAAACAATAAGTATCTTTTTAATCATGGATGATCAATTAACTTACCCTTATCATTTATCATATATCCCCTACTATGCCCGCCACCATTGCACCTGCTAAGTCTATCGAAAGTTAAAAATAGAGCTTTAAAGAAGGAATATTTTTTAAAAGCATCACGTGAATATGAAGAACAAGAAAGTTCGAATTCACAAACATCTCCATCCTGTGAAGAGAATAAAACCTTGTATACTTTATGTAAACCCTTGTATTCCTTTTTAACCAAATTAGGTTTATTTTGAACTACATCAGTCCAAATAGAATTTTGGGCAGCCAGTGAAAGGTTGAGACAAATAAAAATAAGTAATAAAACTTGTTTCAAATCAATTTTAAATTTTAAAAGTATTGCAAAATACATCCTAACAGTAAAATAATTTAGGAAAATTTGAAATCTAGATAGGTTTTCAATATTCTTGTGATAATTAAACTATTACCTATGAAATTAAAATTTCTACTCTTTGCTTTTTTATCAGTTATTCTTTTAAAATCAAGCTTTGCACAAGAAGAAGAAGGTGCACTTCAAATCAAACTAGAAAAAGAACAATACAGTTACAAAATTTATCCTGTTGGTGAAAATGGCTTTTTATTAGGCAGTTACGATGATACTAATAAGAAATCGAAACAATATAATTTTATAAAATACGATAGTGACTTAAAACAAGACAAAACCTATAAACTTAATTTAGTAAAAGGTCATACTGTTTGTTTTGCCAAATATGTTGGAGGTAAATACTTTTATGTAATTGCAGGTACCGACCTCAATTATACCATGTCGGCAGGAGAAGGTGCTGCATTTAAAGAATTTATTTGTTACCGAATCGACTTAACAAATATGTCGGCAAAGAGTATCAATTTAAATTATAAAACAGCATTTCATATTAGAGATTTAAATGAGGCTGATGGTAAAGTTCTACTGAGTGGTATTACTGCATTATCAAATAAAGATTTACAAAGAAAGGTCTGTTATTCTGTGCTTTTATGTTATATCCCATTAATATTTTACAAACCAGAAGGAAATCCGGTTTTAATTAAACTTGATTTTGAAAAGAAAAGTGGCAATAAAAAAGAATTTGAATACAACAAGGCTAAAAATACTTATACCGATATCCTTTCTGTTGATTATATAGACACCTTAGGTAATGTTGATTTATTGCTTTATTCCTACACTAAAAAAATTAGAAAGGTATTTTTCAAATCTATTATTAATGATAAAGCAGGTAAAGAAGTAGAACTAAAATTTGCTGGAACCAAAACTGCCTTAAGTGGTAAGATATTTACTAAAAATGAAAATGATAAATATATTGCTGGTTTAATTGGCGATACCAAGAAAAAGAACGCCCAATATGGAACATTCGCTAAATCAAATGGTGTTTATCTGGCTTGTGTAAAAAATGGAAAAGTAGTTTATAATAAGAGTAATAATTTTACAGACTTTAAAAACTTTAAGTTCTTATCGGTTAAAGGACAAAAAATCGCTAAAAAGAGAGAGAAAAAAGATAAAGATTATAATGCATCAATAGTTTCAATAACTCAATACATCACTGAAAGAGAAAATTATATATTGGTTATGGGCGAAGCTTTTTATCCAACATACAGAACAGAAACCTATGTAACTATTGACTCCAGAGGAATTGCATCGGTAAGAACAAGAACAGTTTTTGATGGTTTCCAATGGATTGGTGGTTATGTAATTGCTTATGACAAAAACGGGAAAATGATTTGGGAAAATGGAATGAGATTTAAAGAAACTGTAAAATCATATTACGCCAAGAAAAGAATGGTGTTTGCTGAAAATGATAATGGTGATATAGAAATTACCTGTGCCAACAACAAAACTATTCAAACTAAAACCATTCATGAAGATGGTAAGGCCGATGACGATAAATTTATTGAAATTAAAACGGCCGAAGGTGGTAAAAAAATGGCTAGTAAAAGAGATGAAAATTTAGGAACGAATGTAGAGCCATGGTACGATAATTTTTATCTGGCTTATAATTACCAAATGATTAAAAAAGATAAAAAAGAAAAAGGAGATAAATTCAAATACTACCTTAATGTCAATAAATTAAATATGACGAATGATTAATTCATTCACTAATTAGTTCTTCAAAAACTTCAAAACATCCAATTTTTTAAAATCAAAATTGGATGTTTTGTTTATTTTAAAATCAAAATCATAAAACCCCAAAAATGAAATTCAAAAATCTACTCTTAGCTTTATTAGCTAATCTATTGTTATTTACATTACAAGCTCAGGAAATTGAAAAAACAACTAAAGTAAAACTGGAAGGTGAACGTGCCGACTACAAGGTCTTCTCTTTAGCTGATAATGGCGTATTGCTAGCTCGCTATCCTGAAATTTTGGGCACGGGATATGAAGTAAATTATACCCGTTATGACCAAAACCTTAAAATGCTCAAAACTTTCAAACTTAAATTAGGTAAAAAAGAAACTGTTGGATTTACAAAATACTTTGGTGATAAATACTTCTATTTTGTAGTTGGAAAAGATTTGAATAAAAGTCGCTCACGTGGTTATGGTGCTTCTTTTAAAAATTTTACAATTTATCGCCTCGACCTAGATAAAATGGATGCAAAACCAATAAGTTTCAGCTATCCAAAATCAGTTGAAGTAAGAGATATGATTTGGAGAAATGATCATTTATTCATTCATGGATTAGTAAAAGAAAGCGTAAAGGATATGGATAAGGTTTTATACTTATCACTCATCACCTGCTTTATTCCGTTTATTATTCATAAGTATGAAGCTTATCCTTTTGTAATGGAAGTTGATTACAACAAAAAATCAAACAACAAGATTGAATATTACATGAATAATTTCGGAAAAACTTTAACCGATTATTATTCTATGGAATTTAGAGATTCATCCGACGATGTGAGTTTATTATGTGCTTCATGGACCAAAAAAGCGGCGAAATTCTATGTCCAAAAAATAGTAGATAAAAAGATCCAAAAAGAGGTTGAAATAAATTTCCCAGATAAGATGGCGGCTGCCAAAGGTAAAATCGTAACCAAAAACGAAAACCTCGATTATATCTCAGGTATTTATGGTGAAACCAAAAAAATAAACCCACTAACTGTTTACATCAAAACTTATTTAGGGATGTATTTTGGTGTGGTAGAAAATGGTAAAACTAAATTTTTATCGACCACCAAATTCTCTGATTTCAAAAAGTTTAATTTCTATCCTTCATTTATGGAGAAAAAAGAAGAATTGTCTTTCTTTATTCATGAAATTATAGAAAGGGATGATAAAATTTTGGTATTGGGAGAAGCCTACCAGGAGAATTATAAATATTGGACAAGTACTACTACATATTCTGATGGAAGGTCATCTGTTTCCAATTATAAATCAGCTGATGGTTATAACTGGATTGGTGGATTTATTTCTTGTTATAATAAAGAGGGTAAACTACTTTGGGAGAATGGTCTTAACCTAAAAGAAAGAGATATTAGCTATCACTTCGAATCAAAGGTAAAATTTGAAGAAACTGAAAATGGTGGATTTGAACTAAGTTATAATTATCCCAATAAAACACAAATAAAAACCATTGATGCAAATGGAATTGGATCTAAAGACCAGTTTGTTGAAGCTACAAATCAGGTTGTAAAAATTGGCAAAGACACTAAAAAGACCATCAACTTGGGTGCTGATGAAATTCTATGGTATGATGATTTCAAATTAGCCTATCAATTCACAGATGAAAGAAACAAAAAAATCATTGGTAAAAAATTTGATTTATTTCTAACCCTTAAAAAGATAAAATTCGATAATGAATAAGTTTATTTTAATTATAATCTTCCAGCTTTTTATCGTTCAAATTTCCAGAGCACAGGTATTCCAATCAAGTGGTAAAATTGGCAAACCCTTTTTAGAAATTATTAACTACCAAGAACTTGATAATAGCAAATTCAAAAACAGAAATGAAAAGAAATTTGCAGTTGAAGTAGATTTTGAAATGCGAAATTTCTTGAATTCAGGTAGAGTAATTTATAATTGTGAAGCTTCTGAATACATAGAAAAAGTTGCAGATAAACTACTTAAAAACAACCAAAATCTTAGGAAAGAACTAAGCTTTTACATAGTAAAATCAACCGATGTAAATGCCTTTACTTATAATAATGGTATGGTATTTATTCATGTTGGCTTGCTTGCTAATGTAAAATCAGAAGCGCAATTGGCATTTATATTAGCTCATGAAATTTCTCACTATCAATTACACCATTCATTTGAAAAATATAAACAGTCTAAAATTCAACAAAAAAAAGCTGCAAAAAGTAATGGAGATGGCGCTGAAGCTTTCTTAAACTTAATGAGTTATAGCCGAGAAAAGGAATTAGAAGCCGATAAAAATGGATTGAAATTATACTTGCAATCAGATTATGCAAGCACTGCTAGTTTAGGTGTATTTGAAGTTTTAAAATTTGCTGATTACCCACTAGAAAATAAGTTAATCCTAAGAGAAAGTTTTGAAACTCCTTTCTTTAAAATTTCACCTATAATTTTCCCTGATACAGCAAGCTTAATTCAAAATATTGAAGATGCAAATGATAGCTTATCTACTCATCCAAATATTTTAAATAGAATCACAAATATTAAAAAGGAACTAAAAAACACTGCTGAAAAAGGTTCAAATTTCCTGGTAAGCGAAAATCAATTCAATCAGATTAAAAGAGCTGCAAGAATAGAATTATCAAATATTTACTTATTAGAAAGAAATTATATAGGTGCATTTTATAATTCTTTTGTTCTTTTAGAAGAAGAACCCCAAAACAAAGAATTAATGTTGTCTGAATTAAAAGCATTGTTCTTTATTCAAAACTATCTGAATCAAAACCTAAAATCTAAAATCGCTTTATCTCCTAAAAAAATAAAAGGTGAAATTCAAAAATTACATGCCTTTTTTAACAAAGCGCAGAAGTCAGATATGAATGCCTTTATACTTCGTTTATCCTGGAGATTGCGTTCTAGTCTAGGGAATGACCCTGATGCAATTAAGTACTCAAATTACTGCATTAAAGACTTTGGCACTTATGTAAGTAACAATCTAAATCACTTTAAACCCATTTCTGAATTCCAAGATACATTGTTCGTCCACAATTATGAATATAATAAAAATGTCAGCAATAAAGGCTCCAAAACTGGACTAAAATCTTTAAAAAGAAAGTCAGAATACCCTCATTATAGCATTTCACATTTTGCTATGTCTGATTTTATCGATGATAAAACCTTTAAACAAACATTTGAAGAAGTAACAAAAGGTCTTGAATCTAAAACCAATGATGATTCAGAAGCAAAAGAAAATGAGGAGGAAAAGGATGAAGCCTTAATTACTAAAAGAAAATCGGCCTTTGCAAAAAAAGAAAAACCATTAATTGATGAAGCAATTAAAGATTTGCTTGTTGTTGATATTAATAATTTATTCTTTGATTTAAGAAAAGAAGATCCTCTGAGATATTTAACTGTAAAGGAAAAACAAATAGAATTATCAAACCTAATTCAAGAAACGAGTAAACTAAACGGAGTAAATGTCCATGTATTTAATCCAATCGAATTAAACGAAGATGACAGTGCTATTTATACAGAAAGAGTAGCCATGAAAAACTGGATTAAAAGCCGTTTAATTGGCGATGAATATGAATACGCAGATTCAAAAGAACAAGCGATGATTAAAAAAATTATGGATAAATACAATGCAAAACACATTTGTTTTATCAATAGTATTGCTGTTTTAGACCAAAAAGAAATTGGTGAAAATCAAATTGGAATATTCTGTTTAAGTTTTTTAGTTCCGCCATTGCCAATATATTTTGGATATCAATTATTTAAACCATTAAAAGCAAGTGGCATGTATATTCCAATTTACAATTTGGAAAATGGCAAAATTGCTTACAAACATGAACAATATTTTAATGATTTAAACAAGATTGATTTTACTCGTTCTGAATTTTATAACTTCTTTTATATCATATCGAAAAATGCATACAAATAAATTATTATTCACCCTACTAATATTTGTTCCATTCTTTTCATTTGGGACAAAAGCACCCGGATATATAGGGAAGAAAACTCAGATCGGTGCATATGTATGTTACATGCCCGACTATTTATCAATAAGAGATGGGGATACAAGAGATTTTAAATTCAATAAAAAATCCCTTTTCATGCCAAGTCTTTTATATAATTTCCAAGTTTCAAGGGTAGTTAGCAACAAAGTTGATTTAAGTCTTCAAGTTGGATTTCTACGTTATGGAATTACATCCCCAAATAATGAAATTATACTTCAACAAGCAGTTTTATCAAATGGCAATGATGCTGAGTACTCAAGAGCATCCGGTGTAACTTTTAAATTTATCGCTCGATTAAATAGAGATTTTCAATCACCATTAGGTAATTATCATGGTTATGGAATAGCTGTTTTAAACCAAAATGTTGAAATGGTTGATAAATTTGAAAATACAAATGAATTGGCCAAAATCAGTGATGTTGGATTGTGTTATGAAACAGGTACCAGAAGACATATTGGCGCTAATTTAATTCTAGATCTTGGTATTGAAGCTACATTATACATCAATGGATTTACTCAAAATAGCCAAGATTTGGGCACTACTTTATTTAAAGATTACTCTTTATTCATGAACAGAAAAATTTATGCCCGTAGAAATATTGTAAATTTTAAATTAGGTTTGAATTATATCTTTTAATCTTATGCAATCAAAAGAGCAAACTGTTGATGCCTATATGAATGCCCTACCCGAGGAAAGAAAACTTCCAATGATGAAACTTAGAGACATTATTCTGAAATCTCTACCAAAAGGATTTAAGGAAGAAATGTCTTATGGTATGATTGGTTATGTTGTGCCTCATAGCCTGTATCCAAAGGGGTATCATTGTTCTCCAGAATTACCTCTGCCATTTTTAAGTATTGCATTACAAAAAAATTTCATCGCCATTTACCACATGG
>JAIYDG010000481.1 GCA_027487625.1 Bacteroidota bacterium | reverse complement strand
CAGGAATAGGAAAACTATAACTAGAAAAACCATCACCAGGTACGCCTATTAAATACCATTTAGAGTTATTACAGCGATGCAATTGAAAATAATGAGCTATCAAACTATTCAACCACATTTCCCACGTTTGGCCGCCATTAAAAGAACGAATTAGGCTCGACTCATAATAACCATCAAACAAGACTATGGTATTATCATCTAAAAACTGTACTTGGTTAATGCTTTTATGGAGGGATGCTTTGTAATAACTAGTATCTAATTCAAACGAAAGTCCGCCATTATTGGTTATGTATAAAAAAGAGGGAACGCCAATATACATGCTACCAAATAATACATAACCCTTTTGTTCATTTATAAAATCAACGTCCCGAATATAAAATGTTGAATCATTTGGAAGTGAGAAGTCTTTTAATTGGGTGATAATCCCGTTTTGGTTTTTATAAAGAATTCGCTTTCCAGCAATAAAAGAAAGGTTATTGTTTATTGGATAGATTGTTGAATCACGGAAATAATAATCGCGTTGAGCGAAAACACTTTTAGAAAAAAGAATAATTATTAGGAAAGCCAAAAGGTTTTTTATAATAAGGGAGCGCATAATAAGTTTTCTTTTAGTATTCATTTATAAAAAGATTATTCGGTTTGAAATAGACTATCATTATGCAACTAGATTTCTTAAATCGCGTTTCAAATTATTCATTTTACAAACCTTGACTAAATTACAACAATAATTATTTTTCTTTACTAGTTAATTCATTGAAGTATTCATTAACGATGAAGAAAAATAATACGATTATCCGCTTCAATACCTAGAAACAAATTACCTAGACTTTATAGTTAATTATTATTCGTTTAAATCAAACTAACCACAAAAATGAATAATACTTAGTTTATGTTTCTTATCACAAGTTCTAAAAATCCTGAAGGGATGGCATTATTATAGAAAATAAAATATGAAGAAACATCAGCCCCAAACTCAACAACGCGGACCTTTGGTCCGCGTTGTTGAGTTTGGGGTAATTTGGTTTATAGCATTTTTCTATAAACATGTGACCACCTTCGGGGTTATTAATTTCATTGAAAAGAGCAATTTAATACCAAACTACTTTTGAAAATAATTCTAAATAAATATGCTGGATGTATTAAAATTACTTCTGGTAAACATTCGTATAATCGTAAATAATAAAAATAGATGTATATCTCCAAAATCTTATTAATCAGAAATAAGCAAAGACTTTGTAACATTTTGAACTTCTTCGTATCTAATAGCAAATCAATAAAAAAAGAAACCATGAAATCACTTTTTACTTTAGCTACAATTATTCTTACGGCATTTGCGGTAAACGCTCAAAGTCTTTATGTCAAAACATTTGGCAACCCTAAAGATAAACCCTTGTTGTTTTTACATGGTGGTCCGGGATACAATTCTGTAAACTTTGAGCAAACTACCGCGGATAGATTATCTAAAAGTGGGTTTTATGTAATTGTTTATGATAGACGTGGTGAAGGTCGTTCACTTGATAACAATGCCAAATTTACTTTTGAGCAAACCTTTGATGATATCAATACAATTTTAGCTGAAAAGAAAATAGAAAAAGTAAGTTTATTAGGCCATAGTTTTGGGGGAATTATTGCTACATTGTTTGCAGAAAAACATCCTACAAAAGTTAATCAAATTATTTTGATTGGAGCTCCAATTGTAATGCAAGAAACTTTCAATACAATCATTAAATCAAGTAAAGAATTGTATGAAAGCAAAGGCGATAAAAACAATTTGAACTATATAAAAATGCTTGAAAACATGGACAAAAGCTCTTTAGAATATAGCTCTTATTGCTTTGGACATGCTATGCAAAATGGCTTTTACTTCCCTAAACAAATGACTGATGAAGCGAAAAGTATTTATAGCAATTTTGTAAAAGATACTTTGGCTCAAAAATATGCATCAAAAATGACATTTGAAGCTCCGAAAGGATTTTGGGAAAACGAAAAATATACCAGTATAGATTTAACTAATTCAGTTAAAAACATCATGAAGTTAAATATTCCTATTTTTGGTTTTTATGGAAAAAATGATGGTCTTTACTCTAATGAACAAATCGAAAATTTGAAAAGTTTAATTGGAACTCAACAAGTAAAATACCTTGAAAACTGCTCTCACAATGTTTTTACCGACCAACAAACTATGTTTATTGAAGCATTGAATTTATGGGTAAAATAAGATAAGCTATAAGAATGAAGTTTGAGGATATTTATAAGGAGTTTTGGCAAAAGGTATATCGCATTTGTTTGGGATATGTAAATGATCCTGATTGGGCAAAAGACATTGCTCAAGAAACTTTTATATCCGTATTTCAACAGCTATCAAACTTTAGAAACCAGTCATCAATTGGCACCTGGATTTATAGAATTGCTGCGAATCATTGTTTAAGACAAATTGAAAAGAACAATAAACTCACAAAAACTACTTTCCCTATTGAATTAGCAGCAGAAGAGCAACCTGATTTGGAAGGAAAAATTGCCTACTTATACAAATCAATATCAGAATTACCTGAACTAGAAAGGATAATTATTTCATTGGAACTTGAAAATGTAAAACAAGCTGAAATTGCATTAATTGTTGGACTATCTGAAGCCAATATAAGGGTGAAAATCCATAGAATTAAAGTGAAATTAACCCAAAAATTTAATCGATATGAGCAATAATATAGATTTTAAAGATTTGTGGCAAAAGAAAATCTCTGAACCACCTGCTTTAAGTGAGCTTTTTAGTTTAGCTTCTAAATTAAAAAGGCAACTTCTTATAAAAACTGTTTTACTCAATATAGTTTTAATTTTAACTGCTGCAATTATTATTGGCATTTGGATTTATTACCAACCTCAATTAATCACCACTAAAATTGGTATTTGTTTAGTGATTTTTGCTATTTTTTCATTTGTATTTGTTCAAAGCAGAATACTTCCATATTTAAAAAACGAAAAAGAAATTTTAAATCTAAATGAGTATTTGATTCAATTAAAAAAATTGCGTCAAAAAGAATTGTTCATTCAAACAACAATGATGAATATCTATTTTATTTTATTGGCTTTAGGTGTTTTTTTATACATGTATGAATATGTTCCTAAAACGGTATTAAGTATTAGCTTAACTTATGGCATTACTTTGGCTTGGTTTTCATTAAATTGGTTTTATATAAGACCCAAAGGCATAAAAAAACAACAAGAGAAAACGAATTCACTTATTGCAAAATTTGAAGAATTACAAAAGCAGATTACCGAACAATAAAAAATCAGGAGTTTGATTTTGCGGTAAAAAACTAAAACAATCGCCGCAAATTTGCGGCGATTGTTTTGAACTTATTCTTACATTTACCCTACTCATACATCCACATTAAAACTGGCTTTTCGCTTTTCTGCAATATCTTATCGATTAAAAGAAATGATTTGTTGGAAATAGTTGGGCAACCCCAACCTTCTGGAGTGCCTGCTGGATATATCTCTTCATCAGAAACAACTTCCCAAGAATGAAACACAATAAATCTTTTAAAAGCATTGCTATTGGTTTTATCGAGGCCATGTAAAACATACTTAATGTTTACTCCCCAATCACTTCGTGCCCGCTCCCCTATTTTGTATTTGCCTAAAGATGAACAATGACTTCCATCTTCATTACTAAACTTAGGGTTTGCCGCAGACTCATCATTATTCCAGGAATTGTCACAGCAACCATGTCCTACCAAAAATGAATATACAATGGTATCTTTTTTGAAATTCCAAACCACAAAACGTTTTAATCCTGAATGAATACTCATATCGATGAGGACGCAAAAACGCTCATTCATTCCATTTTGCTTGTTGTAAAGCAAGGCAGCTTTGGCTTTAGCTTTAGTTTTTATAAAACTGATTCGTTGCTCTTGGGAAACAGAATTAAGCTCTAAAACAGCTGGTTTAGATAAATGAAAACTTGTGATAAAAAATAAAATCAATTGAAATATAAGCATACATCAAAAAAGTGAATGAGTATGCTTAACGACTATTTTTTAGGATTATGACTCAAGAATAAATTTAACTAAAATTTATACCTTATTGAGCATCTCTAACGCCATCATCTTTCATTAAAAGAAGACCAGTTTTGGCATCAATAATAACAAAAGGAACGCGGCCTTTAGAATCTGTAATTTTCCAAGCCAATGTATAAGTTGTTATATCAGTAATTTCATTGTACTTAGGAAACAAACCTAATCTGTAATTAACACATGATGGGAAAGTTAATTCAGACTTTGCTTTTATAATTGCATCTTCAGAAGAAATCAATGGTATATTATCAATATTTTGAGGAACTTTAATGTCGCCACCAGCATATACATAGTTATCTTTTTTGCTAATGGATAATTCATAAGTATCAAAAAATATAATCAAATTTCCAGCAAACTTATCACAATCCATTTTTATCATATTCTCATCATCAACAATAGATGAAACCCTTAATTGAGGGTATTGGGCTAATGTATCTAAAAACTTTGGAACCTTATTTAAAGTAGTTAAATCACTGATATGTTGCCTATCATTTATTTCATTGAAGTTGGTGCAAACTTCTTTGTCTTTTTTACAAGCATTTATTGTTAGAAAAAGAATTAATACAGAAACAAGTTTCAAAAAGAATTTTGGATTTTTCATTTGATAGTAATTTTATCAATATTAAAAATAATTATTCTAATTAAAAACTTAAAAATCATTCAATTAAAAATGTACACCCGATTTTTTCTTGTATCTTAAATAGTCAACCACATGGTCTAATTCTAAAACAGATAAATTAGCTTCTGTTAACCTACCTTCATGCGATGGATATTGAACGCGCATCTCATAATCCATTAATTGTGGCAATGAAAAATCAGGGACTACTTCTTTACCATCAACTACCTTATTGTGACATTTGGCACAAACTATATTGTATAAAATTTGTCCCTTATCAAAATTCTTAACGAATTCCGCTTTAGCACTGTCACTCATTTTTAAACTATCATCTGGAAAAGTATAATTTATTTCTCTCTTAGGAACTTGTGGCGTTTTATTTTCCGAATTAACAAGCGTATTCTCTTTACTATTGCTATTTTGAGCTGACTTGCAATTAACAAAGAGCATTGCATTTAAAACTAGGATAACTACTATAATTTTATTCATATATTTATTAATATTCTCCGCCTATTTTTCTTTTGTTGAGTACTTTATTGCTGCTTTTAGGTAAATTTTCAGGAGCTTTTTCTAAAGGAATTTGTTCTGATAAAGAGCCAATAAACCTTATTAAATCAGCTGTTTCTTGTTGGCTTAAATGTAAAGAATCACTAGACAAAGTTTGATTTTCAACAACTAATCCTCTTCCTGCACCACCACCGCCATTATAAAACTCAATTACTTCTTCAGTCGTGTTAAATACACCATTGTGCATATAAGGCTTAGTTTTTGTAGCATTTCTAATGGTTCCAGTTCTAAATGCATGAAGCGTTTCAAACGATGGATTCACTTGGAATCTTCCTTTATCAGCACTCAATTTTTTATAATTTATATCTTGAGGTGTTCCCAAAACTTCAAATTCCGAACCAACATAAGGTGGCTTAACTCCATTGAATATGGGAGCAAAATGACAAGTTGCACATTCAGCTTTGCTCATAAAAACATTAAAACCATTCATGACATGCTCATCAACCTCCACTTTTTTATTCATTGCATCATCAAAAAGTGAATTGTGTTTACTAAACTTGCTATAATAAAAAGTAATAGCAGAAACCAAGTGATCAAAGGTGATTTCAGTCTCTGTTGGTGTATATTTTAACAATTCGGTAAAAGCTTCTTTGTAATCAGAACAACTTAAAACTTTTTCTAAAACTTCAGACTCAATTGCTCCCATTTCTTTGGGATTTGTTATAACAGCCTTTCCTTGCATTTGTAGCGTAAAATGCTCCCCATCAACCATCAACAAATGATTAAATGGAGCATTAATAAGTGAAGGCGAATTTCTCTCTAAATGTCCTTTATAATTGTATTGTAAAGAAGTTTGAGTAATGGTATCTGTAAAAAATTGACTTGGATTGTGACAAGAAACACAACTTCTTTGGTTGTTACCTGAAAGTATTGGATCGTAAAACAACAATTTCCCTAAATTATCAATTTGAGCCAAAGTGTTTTCATCATTCACTCTTAAAAAAACACCTTTACTATCTTGACCAATATATAAGTCTTTAGAAAAAATCGAATTTGCCTTTTTATTTAAAGTATAATCTACAAAACTTCTGCTGACAACTTTATATTGGTTAATCAATTTTTGATTGATGGCAAACAATGGATTGATATAATCACGAATAAAAATATAGTGATTAAAATTACTATAATTTGATGGTTGAGTTTCTACAAAATCTTTGGCTTTTTTATATAATTCAAGATACTCTTGCGTCAAAGGTGTATTTGAAAATGTTTGGTTGAAGCTTCTATAAATTTCACCCACATCACTTAGCAAAACTTTCAATTCCGGTAAAATATTTTCTTTTTCTGGGCAATCAAATCCCGTTGTATATATGGTAGAAAGGTTGAGCAAATAAAGCCTGTTACATAAATAAAAATGATGATAAGAGCTCAATTTGGCTTTTATAGAATCAGTTTGATAAACCTTTGTGGCTTCTAAACTTTGATTGATTAAACTCAATAATTTCAACTTATCAACCTGCTCCTCTTCAATGTATTGAAGCGCCAAAGTAAACCCAGAACCTTCTCTTTTATATGGCTTCTCGTATTTCTCAAAAACTTCAGTTTCCCATTCAACCGGAAGTGGACCATTAATTTTTTTCTGGGATAAAGGCTCTATATACCTCATCCAAAAATCTAATCCTTTAAACTTAAATCGACACTTTAGAATCTCCTCTTTGATTCTATTTTTGTTATTCTCGGTATTTACATCTTGAATCTGATTAATGATATCAATCAACCTTAACTCAGATTGTTCAAATTCAGTAAATTTAAGAACATAATTTTCCTTATAAGGATTGGTTGGTTCATTTGTGGTAAATGAAAAACCTATTCCAACAATGATTAATGTAAAGAGATAAAATAATAGATTTTTTTTCATTTGTTAAGACAACAAAAAAAAATCAAGGAGATTACTATTGTATAAACTCAATGTAAACTAAACTGCAAATAATTAATCTCAAGAAAAGCAGTTAAAATAATTGCTTTTCTTGTCTGGTTTAAATTCAAATAATCAAAATCATCTGTAAAACCAAGTAATCTACTTAGTTATAATTAAAACACTGTCTTTATTTACTCCAACAGATTGCTTTTTAAAAGCATTTACCACTTGCACTTTGGTGGGACCTTTTTCTATTGACATAAAAGTACTAACCAAAAGCAATGCAATTGATATCATAATGGCGATGGTAGTCAACCCCACTCCATTTAAATAACGCTTGTTTCCATTTATTGTAACCTTGTAGTTTTTATTGTATGAAATCTTATTGGCTTCAATTTCAAAAAGTAAAATTTCTTTATAGGTTTTGTCTAACAATTCTTCATACTTTAATACTGTTAATGCCTGATCTAATGGCTTACCTCTAAAAATACTTAACATCAAAAGAATTGAGCTGATATACAATACAATCGGCACAATAGAAATCAATTGCAAAATTGAATGTGAATCATTTAAACTATTTAAGAAAAATGGAATAAATAAAACTGTAAATCCAATAATTGTGCCGGCATAGGTATGTTGTTGCCTATATGAACCAACTTGCTTTTCTAAATTTTCTTTTGAGTTAAGGGCTAAAAATTCATACGCACGAAGGTCTTCATTGATTTTCGATTTTAATTCCATAACACAAATAATTGCCCCGAAGATTTCAAATAATCAAGCCAATAAACCCACAATTGTTTTTGTGAAACGTGATAATTCGATTGCATCAATTGCAATTCTACTTCTTCTAGATTTAAACTATATGCCGATTCCTTGCCTTCACTCACTCTGGCTTGAGAAATTGAAACAGATTCATCTAAGAGATTTAAATTAATTGATTGAATTTTTATTTGCTCACTTAAATTTTCCATTTTAGTTTTTGCCAACAATGATTCTTTTTCGTAAAACTTTATTTTATCTTCCTTTTGATAATTAAACTGTTGAGATTGCAATTTTATTTGGCTGATTTTATTCATTTGATTTTCACCTGTTAATATTGGAACTTTTACATTTAAACCCACATAACTCAGGCCAAACCAAGTATTTTCATCAGTAGGATTAAATGAATTAGAAAATTGATTTGCTCCTAAATAACCTTTCAATGCAATTACAGGATAATGTTTTGACATTTCTGTTTTGGTTTGAATTTGACTTAACTCATCTTGAATTAACAATGATTGTAATTCAGGAATAAATTGAATGCTATTGGGCTGAATAACCCATAAATAAGAACTATTTAAACTAAACATCGAATCAATTTCAAAATCAAACTCATTTATATCATCAATCCCCATCAAATACAATAAGTTTACTTTGTTTTCAATCAGCAAAACCAAACCAGTATGCAAACTTTGTAAAGAATTATTATGGTTGATGATTGCTTTGTTCAAATCTGATTTTAACAAACGTTGTTTATCAAACTGATTTTTCATCATATCGTAACTTAAAAATGTTCTGTTTGTATCAGATACCAAAGCAAGAATTTTAGCTTCATCTAAATAAATCTGAATATAACTTTGTGCTATTTGATAAACCAATTCATACTCGGTTTGCGCTTGAGATAAAATCGCAATTCGTTCCTTTAATTTAAACTCATTTATCTGTTTAATGATAAACAAATCAAGCAAGGTTTGTGTGGCTGAAAGTCCAGCAGTTTGTGTCCAATTAGTGCCAAACTGAACGCTTTTTGTAGCATCTATTGGATAAGCCGGATTAAATACACCAATTGGCAGAATTGATGTTTGTAAAATTGGATTATAAAGAAAATTGTATTCAGCAGAAACTTGTGGTAAATATTTTCGATACAATGCTTTGGTTTGAAGTAATGCAATTGATACATTTAACTTATCAGATTGATTACTTTTTTTATGATTTAATCCGCTTAAAATTGCTTGTTTTAAACTGACTTGTTTTTGTGCTTTTACCATATTTATAAGTAAAAACATCAGCATAAAAAATAAGATGAATCTATGGCTTAAATTTTTCAATGAAATATAATTCCGGAACTTCTTTTTTAATAAATACATTTTGATAAACTATAAATTTTAAATGATTAAAATGAAGTTATTATCTAAAAACAGCAGCAGGTTCAACACTTCTAATTCTGCTTAATGCAAATGAGGCTCCGCTTAATGAAATCAATGAAATTGTAGCAAAAACAAGTAAAAGGACTAAGGGTGAAAAAGAGAAAACCAAACCCGATTTTTCAACTCCAATTCTAAATGCTTCAAGAAATCCCAATCCGATTAAAAATCCAACAACAGTAAACAACATTGCTTGTGTAAGAATCAATCGACTTATATATAAATTACTTGCGCCAATTGCTTTCAATGTTCCGTAGTCTTTAAGTCTATCGAGTGCCGAAGAATACATGGTTAAACCAATGATAAAAAATCCTGTTATTAAAGCAAATACAATGAGAGTTCCTGTACTTAATGCAATGCCACTACTGGCCAATATTTTTCTTTTAGAGGAAGCTGCTAGGCTTGATGATGTCCAGGCTTGAACTCCTGAAACATTTTTATTAATATTTGCTACAATTAGTTCAACATTTTCAGGCTCATCAACATTTACCAAAACTGCATTGATGGAATTAAGTGGTTGATTTGAAAAAAACCTTGCTCTTTCAATTGTAGTAACACAAAAACTACTTCCAAATCCCCTGAATCCTTTGGTTTGCAGAGCAAAAAATGCACTTTTACCATTGATTTCCAATGGTGTTTTTAAGTCGATATTTGCTCCTAGATTTTTCTTTTCAAAAAACTCCGCACTAATTGCCCCATCTAATTGTAAATCGGAAATTTTACCTGCTAAAATCTTTTCATTGGCCAATAAGGCATCCATATGGTTTTCATCAGCACCCAATAAAGTAATTACACCACTTGTTCCATTCTCAAAATTGCATGAAGCTCCTGAAATGATTAAAGGAAAAGCTTCCTTAACACCTTTAATTCCTTGAACAGCTCTCAAATTTCGAATATCTAATCTACCTAATTGGTTTACATCATCTGTTTTGCTATCAATAACCCAAATATCTGCTTTTACATCAGTTGCTAAAGCGCCCATTAATCCAGATAAAAAAAAGTAAACACCCAATTGCTGACCGATTAAAAAAGTACTGATAAGAATACCAACAATCACACCTATACTTTTTGCTTTATCGAAACGAATAAACTTCCAGGCAATTTTTAACATCACTTACTTATTTAAATCACCTGAAATATTAATTACACATTCAACCCTTGTATTAATTAGAAATTTATCGGAACTATCTATTGTCAATTCGATAGTACGCACTCTTCTGTCTTCTTTTTCGCCGGCTTGGTCTGTAAAAAGTGATTTCTTCTGCAAATAGGAAGAAGCAAAATATATTTTAGCCCTTGATGGTTTTTCAGATGTACCACTTTTTTTTATCCAAGCAACCTGACCCACTGTTATTTTATCGGCATTTAATTCGTCTATTTCACAAATGGCAATTTTGTTACCAAGAGGACTAATTTGAACAATAGCTTGTTGATTAGAAACATAGGAACCCACAACAGCTGTTAAATCTAAAATCTTTCCTATAATTGGTGATTTAATAAACATTTGCTCTTTCTCAATTTCAGCACTTTTTAGTGCCGTTTTAAGCTCAATTAGTTTGCTTTTTGAAACTTGCACCTTTGCATTAAAACTATTAAGATTTGCCTGTAACGACAATAATTCCGTGTTCAAATCATCAATATTTTGTTTGGTTTCTGCTCCTTTTAAATACAAGTTTTGAGAGCGATTTAAACTCATTTTGGCATTACTAATTCTGCCACTTAACTCAATCGAATTAGACCTATCAACATCAATCTGAAATTCTTGTGTTTTTAACTGATTTCTTAGTTGATTGATTTTTTCGTCTTCAAGTTGATGATCTAATTCAAGAATAAGACTTCCAATATTTACAGTATCATTTTCTTTTTTATAAAGATGTTGAACAATACCATTTATAGGAGTTGTAATTAAAACAATATCAAATTCAGGAATAATTTTCCCTATGCCAATTATCTGAAAAAAACCGCTATTTTGTTGGGCTTTATTGATGCTCAATTTTTCTTCATCAGCTTTATTTGAACAAGCAGAAGAAAAGATTAGACATAAAACTACGATAAGACTATTTTTCATTTTTACATTATTTCAAGGAAATTTCTTCCTCAACCGGAGAATCTGAAATTCCACCATCTAAAACATATACAATTCTATCTGCAAAGGGACGTAAGCGGGTATCATGAGTAACTACAGCAACTGCTTTTCCTTTTGTTGCCAGATCTTTTAATTCTCGCATAACAATTCCAGCACTAGCTAAATCGAGTGAAGCTGTTGGTTCATCGCACAACATTATCGCAGGATTGGTAACCAAAGCCCTGGCAATGGCTACACGTTGCTGCTGACCACCACTTAAATCATTTGAAAGATTTTTCATTCTATCTCCCATTCCCACCTTTTCTAATGCAGCACTGGCTTTTTCATTTGCCAACTTTTCACTTATGCCTTGAAGGATTAATGGCATCATCACATTTTCTAAAGCAGTTAGTGGACTAATTAAATTGAATCTTTGGAAGATAAATCCAATTTTCATTAACCTTAATTTGGCGAGTTTAGCTTCTGTTAGGTCATTTGCTTTTTCTCCATCAATCCACACTTCGCCAAAACTTGGATAAATCACACACCCAAATAAAGAAAGTAAGGTTGTTTTACCAGAACCTGAAGGACCAATAATCAGTAATAATTCGCCTGATTTTAATTCAACAGAACTATTCTTTAAGGCAGTAATTTTAGTATCACCAGCAATGTATTCCTTGCCTGCATTAACAATTCTAGCAACAACTTTTTTGTCAGTTAGTGATGTTGATTTTAATTCCACTTATATTACCTTAATTGCAATTAGAAGAGGAACTAACTTTGAATTTGAAGAACAACAGGAGCTTTAAAATTAGGGTAATCTGTATAGCCATGTGCATCTGCAGAATAAAACAAATCGGCATTTAAGCTTTGCGATAATTCTTTGTTATGTTCAAGTCTTTCAATCAAATCAGGATTATTTATAAATGGTCTTCCAAATGCAATCAAATCACACAAACCACTTTTAATATCATCCTCCGCACTTTCTTTATCATAACCACCGCATAAAACAAGTGTGTTTTTAAAATTATGACGAATCATCATTTTCATTTCAATAGGAACACTTGGAGCTCCCATAGCTGAATGATCAACCAGGTGTATATATGCAATTCCTAATTTATTCAATTCCTTTGATAAATAATCATAGGTAGCATCAATCTCAGGATAGTTGGGCATATCATTGGCAACACCATAAGGAGATAAACGAATACCAATTTTTTCTTTACCAATTGCTTCTGCAACAGCCTGAGTAATTTCTAAAACAAAACGACATCTGTTTTCCAAACTCATATCATATTTATCATGGCGTTTATTGCTAATTGGCGACAAAAACTCCTCTAATAAATAGCCATTGGCACCATGAAGTTCAACTCCATCAAAACCGGCTTTTATGGCGTTCTTTGCTGCAGTTACAAATTCAACCTGAGTAAATTCTATATCTTCATAAGTCATCGCTTTAGGAATAGGAAAATCTTGCATCTGGTGTGTATCTGTCCACATTTGTCCAGTAGCTTGTATGTCTGAAGGAGCCAAAATTTCTGTACCTTGAGCCATATTTAAAACATGACTAATTCTTCCGGTATGCATAAGTTGAACAAAGATTTTTCCATCAAGTTCATGCACAGCAGTAGTTATTTTCCCCCAAGCTTGTACTTGTTCTTCATTAAACAAACCCGGAATACGCGCATACCCTAAACCGTTTGGTGATGGAGAAGTTCCTTCTGTTATAATTAAACCAGCATTTGCTCTTTGTTGATAATAAGTAAGCATCAACTCATTTGGTATATTGCCAATTGCCCTGCACCTTGTCATGGGTGCCATAACTATTCTATTTTTTAAGCTGATATTTCCAAGTTTAATGGAATTGAATAACATATAATTTTTCATTTATAAAATCTTTATTTGATGAGAATTTCTAAATGCAGCAAAACTTAAATCTTTAAATTTTGCTGCATTAATTAAATATAAAAACAGGTTTATCTTTTATAAGTAGCTTATTGAGCGCACATTCCGCCATCAATAACCTGAGTTGTTCCCGTTATGTATTTGCTATCATCAGAAGCCAAAAACAAAACTAACTGAGCAATTTCAATTGGTTCAGCATATCTCCTAAAAGGGATACTTACTTCAAACTGCTTTTTCACTTCTTCTGCATGTCCAGCTGAAGCACCTTCCTCAATAGAACGCATCATTCTATTGTTTACTGGAGCAGGATGCACTGAATTTACCCTGATATTTAAAGGAGCAGCTTCAATAGCACTGGTTCTCATAATGCCAACCACTGCATGTTTACTGGTTACATAAGCACTCAAGTTAGCAAAACCCAATAAACCTGCAACAGAAGAAGTCATGATAATGCTGCCGCCATTGTTCATATGAGGCAAGGTATGTTTATTACCCAGCCAAATTCCCTTTACATTTACCGCAATCACTTTATCAAAAACATCTTCAGGATAATCAACAATAGGTTTTACACTACCTTCAATTCCGGCATTGTTAAAAAACACATCAATCTTCCCAAATTGCTTTACTGTTTCAGTAACATAATGTTCAACATCTGAGGATTTGGTAACATCGGCTACGCAATATTTAAGATGTTCGCTTTTTAGTTCAGTTTGCACTGCTTTAAGTGCATCTTCTTTTAAATCAACCAGCATTACTTTTGCACCTTCATCTAAGAATAACTTGGCTGTAATTTTCCCAATACTTCCGGCACCACCTGTAATGATAGCGACTTTGTTTTCTAATTTTTTCATTCTTTTTTTATTAGTACTTTGGGTAGAATAAATAAAGCCTAATCGGCAAAAGCATAATAATAATCTACTTCCAAGTCATTTTTAACATGCCAAATACCAGGTGTATTCCAAGCTATTCTTCCGGCTTCTTCTTTTTGGTACCAAGAATCAACGGTGCCAGTTAAAGTTACAGTTGTACCAGAAACAGAAACATTTATATCGCTATCATCAATAGCCCAACTTCTGCCTATTGCTTTTTCAACATCGTGTTTCTCAATGGCATCATGGGTTTCTGTTTTGATTTTGATTAGGTTAGTTACTCCTTTTACGCCCATTAAATAATTTACTGTATTTTTTGCAGCTTCTCTTTGGTAATTCCAAGGCAATTCACCTTCTAATGTTACAAAACCTTCTTCTACTTTTACAGTAACTTTTTCTTTAGGAACCGACCAATTTGAATTCAAAGCAGTAAGCACATCTTTGGCAATATCGGCATCGGTTTTCGACCATGAGCTATGCAATTTTACTTCAATTTTTTCAACCAAAGCCTTTACACCAATTACTCTTTTGGCAGCATTTTCAGCTTCCATTTTTTTTGCATAACTATCTACTATTCCAGTTAAAGAAACTACACCATCTTTTGCTGTAACTCCAATTTCTGCTGCATGTAACAATGGTTCCCATTTAATGGCATTTTGCACATCTTCCTGTAATTCTGCATTATTTTTCATTGTGATTTTATTATACCAAGTATATTTTTCTTGGTACAACAAAGCATCATTATTATACCAACTAAAGCGATACACAATTCAATAGAAGTATTACATCTTTCACACAAGTTGAAGTGAATGATAAGGTTTAGTTTTAGAATTCTGAGAAGGGAACATGCGCAAAATCTTGGTACATTTAATTATCGAAAGATGATGGCTTTTCAATAAATTTGGTTTTCTACCACCAAACCATTCGGCTTCGATTTTGAGGGATTTACTAAAGAAGCTTGCTAGCTATTTTCATTTATATATTGATTTAGTTTGATTTTTTTACGAATTATATCAATATGAAAATGCTCGAAGATTTTCTGAAAAGAAATGGGTAATTAAACAGATTTATTTAAAATGATGAATTAAAAAACTATCAATTCATAACACAAAACAGAAATGAAGTTTTTGACTCATTTTACAATAGCAATTGAATTTTCCAATCACTGCGTGAGGGGTAGTAACGGATATCCTTTTTGGCCTATCAGTATTTGGCAGGTTGAAACACACAGGTTTCAACCTACCGTAATTGTTTTAGTAAATGCAAATTAAGCCAAAAAGATAGCAGTGGATGACCCGACCCGCCTTCAAGCGGGGCACGCCCAAAAAAGAATTTTACTTCTATATAAAAACTTATTGTATTGGATCATGTTTGTTGTTTATGAAGTCAGCATTCACATTTATTCTAATTATTATGAGTTTAACAAGTTTGGCACAAAATAGCATTTATCAATTTACAGTTGAGGACCTTGATGGAAACAAAGTTTCACTTGAACAATACAAAGGAAAAGTACTCTTGATTGTAAATACAGCCAGTGAATGCGGGTTTACTCCACAGTACACCGAATTGGAGGAATTATATCAATTATATAAAGACTCTGGTTTGGTTATTTTGGCTTTTCCTAGTAATGATTTTGGAGGACAAGAACCTTTGGAAGGCAAAGAAATAGGCAATTTCTGCAGTACAAAATTTCATACCACATTTCCTGTATTTGCTAAAATAAAAGTGAAAGGAACATTTGCTCATCCCTTGTATGAATTTTTATCGAACAAAAAGAAAAATGGCAAAGTTGGTTTAGCACCTAAATGGAATTTTCAGAAATATTTGATAGATAAAAATGGCCATGTTCAAGACTACTATTTGAGCACGACATCACCCACCAGCAGCAAAATAAAAGCTGCAATAGCAAAACTTTTGTAACACTGCGATTCATTATGGTGATACCGTCGGATGTCACATCGCGGTGAACCGCGATGCTACATCATCACCGCGATGAATCGCGGTGCTACGGAAAAAATAATTTCACTTTTTACTAATAATCTATGTACTTCGCCCTATGGCAGCTCCCATTGGTGTTTTTGATTCTGGTTATGGCGGATTGAGTATATTAAAAGAATTGGTTAAGGAATTACCTGAATACGATTATTTATATTTAGGTGATAATGCACGTGCACCTTATGGGACCAGATCGTTTGAAACTGTATACCACTATACACTAGAATGTGTTCAACATTTGTTTAATGAAGGATGTGAATTGGTAATTTTGGCTTGTAATACTGCATCAGCTAAAGCATTAAGAACTATTCAACAAAAAGACCTTCCACTTATTGCTCCGAATAAAAGAGTACTAGGCGTAATCAGACCCACTACAGAAATGGTTGGGGAATTGAGTAAAACAAAAACAGTTGGGATTTTAGGCACTTCAGGTACAGTACAATCTGAATCATATGTGGTAGAAATACACAAGTTTTTTCCAGATATAAAAGTAGTTCAAGAAGCTTGTCCGATGTGGGTGCCATTGGTTGAAAACAATGAACATAAAGGAGATGGAGCGGATTATTTCATCAAAAAACATCTAGATAATATTCTTACAAAAGCGCCTGAAACTGATACTTTAGTTTTAGGATGTACTCATTATCCTTTGTTGATGGATAAAATCAAAAAACACCTTCCTGAAAACATCAAAATTTTAGCTCAGGGAGAAGTTATTGCACACAGTTTAAAAGACTACTTGCAAAGACATCCAGAAATAGAAAACAAATGTGGTAAATCAGGTAAACTTAGATTTCTTACAACAGATGACAATTTGATTTTCGACAAAATGGGAAGCATTTTTTTTGAGAAAGAAATTGTATCGGAACATTGTCAAATGTAGCCTCTGGCAACTGGCTGCGGGCCTCTGGCTTATGATTCTAACCATAATAAAATTATAGTACTAAGGGAATTCTTTTATAAACTAGCAATTGCAAAATATTAATCGTCAATAAAATCGAAGTAATTTCAATTAAATGTCATTAGAAATATGAAGGTTTCGTCTACTAAAATTGTAAGCTAGCGGCCAGAAGCCTCCAAAGGGCCCATATAATCTTTAGCCTCAAATTTTCGCGCGATAATTTTCCTTATAGGTAAGCTCTTTTGTACTGCCATGGAACTCCGTTTTGATCATCCAATTCAATACTTGCATTGATTGAAAAATAAGGGTTTCTTAAGTGCTCTCTTGCTATAACAACCAAGTCTGCATCAGCATTTTCTATGATTTCATTTGCTATTTTTGAGCTGGTTAATAGTCCGACTGACCCAGTTAAAAT
>JAIYDG010000360.1 GCA_027487625.1 Bacteroidota bacterium | reverse complement strand
GTGTGACGGAGAGGACTGCAGGGGGACCATCACACCAACTGAAGCGAAAAATGTCATCTACAGAGAAACACTCAACCTCGACAGACTTAACCTACATGGAATAAAGGTCGAATACAGAGGAAACCCAGTCGTCAGCTTCATTCTTAAGGAAAGAATCAACATCGATACAGCATTTGCATCAGTTGACTTCTACTTCGAAAAAGACACTGCAAATGGCAGGTCTTTGTTCGAGGGAAAGATCAGAGGAGTGAGGCTGGAGGACTCAGCACCACCACAAAAAGGGGATGTGAGATGGGTCAAGCTCAAAAATTGCGCATGGGCCTTCAAGGAGGAAAAAGTCAGCGAATGGCTTTCGCTTTATGGGGTGATGTTGTCACCTCTGGAAGAAGAAGAGCAAAAGTTTGACTCGGACGACAGTGACGACTGTGAAGATCCGGTAGGCAATGGAAACCTTGCGACCAGGATGAGGTTGGAGAAGAAGATACCGCAGTTCCTCCCAATGTTGGGAAGAAAGATCAGGGTTTACTACAGAGGCATCGAGAAACTTTGCATCAATTGCTACAAACCTGGACACATCAAGAGGGATTGCAAGAATCAGACAGTTGGGTGGATCACGTACGTGGAGAGCTTCATGCAAGAGAATGACTTTGACATTTCATTGTATGGGAACTGGAACAGAATTGTCGACAACATTAAACAGAAGAGGGAGATGGATGAGCAGAAGAAAAAACTCGTTGAAGAAGTCAGAGTGAGAGCGACGAATCCGAATGCAAATCTACGAGGAGATGCAGAAGAGCGAGGGAAGGAAGGAGGTGGAGGCGAACGAGAGGGGGAGGCGCCGAAGGGTCCAAGGAGGTCCGGAAGGTCGAAGGAGAGAAGAGGAGAAGTCATCAAGAAATCAGCACAGACTAGGTCTGGAGGATTGGGAGAGCCAGGAGGAGTGAAAGGGGAAGCAACAATCGGAAGTCGACTGGGCCAGAACCTGCGTGAAAAAGCAATAGCTGTTAAAAGTAAAGTTGACAGCCAAAGAAAAAATAGCATATGACACGAAGCCTAAAAATCGGATCATGGAATGTCTGTAACGGAATCGCGATGAAAATGGACTATGTTAAAAACGCACTAATGGAATATGATTTGGACGTACTTTTTATACAAGAAGCAGAAATAAGTGAGACCTTACAAAAGGACCTTTACAACATACAAGGATACACAATCGAAATGTGTGCAACGACGTCGGAGAATAAAATACGAATGATCTGCTACATCAGAGATAACATTAATTACGAACGAAGAATCGAAAGGGACAACAACAATGTGATGATGTTACAAATAGAAGAAATATACCAAGTGCAGCAAGTAGTTGGCATTTACAGAGCTTTTAAGATTGAGGATGGACTGGGACTGCATGATAGAATGAGAGATATGGTCAGGGAGATGTCAGATTTCATAGAAGAAAATAAAACTTGAGTAATACTGGGGGATTTAAACCTGGATTTTGCGAAGAAAAACAGTCCGGACTATCGACAGCGTGCAATATACGACGAGTGGTTGGAGATGGTGGATGCCTTTGATCTGAGGCAAACAGTAGAAGAAGTAACATGGGAGAGGATACATGCAAATGAAGTAAGAACGTCAATATTAGATCACATTTACACAAACAATCAAGAAGTGGTGAGTCAAGTACGCGTCGAAAAGCAAGAAATAAGTGATCACAGCTTGGTACTAATAGAAACGGAAGGGAGAACTGACAGGAACAAGAAATATAAAACCATAAACTATCAAAACTGGAGAAAATATTCCAAAGAAAACTTATTGTCAGTCCTACGAAGAGAAAACTTGAACTATAACCCAGAGGCATCAGCGCAGCAAGTATGTGACATGTTGGATAAACTGCTTGGGAAAGCTGTCGATGAACTGATACCGGTTGAAGAGAGAAAAATAGGTTTGAATGAAACAATACCATCACATATACAAGCAAAGAAAAGGAAAATGAGAAATCTGCATAAACGAGCAAAAAGAACCAGGAACCTTGACCTGATGAAAAAATGTCGAACGATAGAAAGAGAAATCAAAAAAGAATTGCAACAATCGAAGAGAACCAAAATAAGAAAGGAAGCGGAGTTGGGAGGAAAAAATCTTTGGAAAGCGGTCAGAATAGCACAAGATAAGCCTGTAGAAGGGCTTCCGGATGAGATCAAGTTACGGAATGGAATGAAGATAGGAGGAAATTTTGAGCAGGCAGAGGAATTCTCGAAATATTTTGAAGAAAAAACAAGAGAAGTAGTTGCTTCGACAAATATTGAAGGAGAAACAGTCTATAATGGACGAAGAAAAATAAACGGAAACTACGAGGAGGATTGGATAAGGATGGAAAAAGTCACAGAAATAATGAACAACTTGCCGGCAAAAAGGTGCTTTGGATACGACAGAGTACCATTGATATTCTTGAAGGATGGTGCAGAAGTTTTGGCACCAATAGTCACCGACTTGATGAAGAAAATATTTAAGGAAAAACGGGCACC
>JAIYDG010000163.1 GCA_027487625.1 Bacteroidota bacterium | reverse complement strand
TAGTTATTTTAGAGAGGGAAGTGAAGAAATACTATTTTCTCTTACCTTAGTAATTTTCAAAGGGGTATTTTGTCTTACCTAAGTTACTTTCAGAGTGGGAGAAGAGAAATAGTATTTTGTCTCACCTTAATTACTTTTAGAGAGGTAGAAGTGAAGAAATAGTATTTTGTCTTACCTTAATTACTTTCAGAGTTGAAGAAGAGTGGATATTTTTCCAAGTGTTTTTCGACTTTTTCTATTTTCCTACTTGGAGTGGATATTTTTCCAAGTGTTTTTGGACTTTTTCTATTTTCCTACTTGGAGTGGATATTTTTCCAATCAGAGTGGGAGAAGAGAAATGGTATTTTGTCTCACCTTAGTTATTTTGAGAGAGGTAGAAGTCAAATTGTGAGACGCGGACCTTTCTCAAACCCCCCCGAATGGACACTAACTCCATTTAGACTCAAACTTTTATTTATATGAGAAGAAAAAAACGTTAGGGTGTGCCCAGGCGCCTGATTTCTCCAGAAGCAATTTTTAGGTGTCAACGGTTTTTAGTTTAATGTCCTTTTACCCGCAAATGTCAAAAAGGCGGAAAACCAAAGTTGCCTGCGCGCGCAAGAGAAAAAATCTTCCGCATTATAACGTCACTTTCAACCGCGCATTTTTTAACTTTTACGAAACCGTTATTAAGAAAAAAAGTTGTTGTCCATTGTCTCTAACAAATTTGAAGTTTCTAGCATTGTATTATCAATTTTAAATATTTTGTTGTGGGCAAAATATACTTAATAATTTTTGTTATTCACAAATAAAAATATGTAATAGTGTATTTTTAACTTTTACGCAACCGAAAAAGAATGTGTCTCTATTGGCTTTAACAAAGTTTTTAGCATTGTATTATCAATTTGAAATAATTGGTTGTGGGCAATATATAGTTATTATAATTTTTGTTATGCACAAATAAAAAATGTGAAAGAGAAATCTCATTTTGGCGGTCGTCATTAAATTGTTGTTGTTTTTCAAAATCTGAATCAGGTCTGTTCTTGTCCGGTCCAACCCTCGCCCTGCTGAGGCGAGCCCGTCACTGTATAAATAGCTTGAATTTGAAACTTTAGCTGCCAGTGTTGTGAGGCCCGTGGAAAAGGCAGGACAAAAGGTAAAAGTTCCTTTGAACCTTTGAATCTATTTTTAAGATGTGATAATTAATGTCCTATTTACTCATTCTTTTTCAGATGGATTTTGATGATGAAAATTTGTCTGAAGAGACAAAGTTTGAATTAATGAAAAATGTTCTTTTGTCGAAGAAGGAAAAGGACGAAGAAAAGTTTTTGGACGAATTAATGACATCTTTTGAAAAAAAAGATTTTGAACCTGCCGCCTCGGCTGACCTCAACCAACAAGAAAAACTTCAGCAAGCCCAGCTCAAGTTGGCAGACAAGTCCATCATTTTGGCCCACCGGTTTTCTCCTCTCTTAAAACAGTACGTGGCTAACAAGGAACAAAAGCTTCTCAACGAAAAATTTGCAGTCATTAAGTCAAAGAAAACATCTATGGAAGAAATGGCCGAAAATTATCGTGTCTGTTTCAACACTTGGATTAATGCCAAAGAAGACATCCACCTTAAAGCTAGTAAACCAGCGGACCAGTTGGGGAAAATAAGTATTGATCATGCGTTCATTTTGACATTTTTCTCCTTTTTAACCAACCGACGTCAGCCAGGAGACAACATGTTGCAACTCGTCATTTCCGGATTAAATTCTTGCGGCAAGACGATGATTTTTGAAAATCCCCTATTGGAGGTTGCGCACATGGTGACGACAGAAAAGGGTGTCTCTCGATATAATTTTGACGCCAAATCTACCATGCTCTTGCACGACGTTAATTTGACGAATCTGGTAAAATCAGCAGACTGCGATCGAATCAAGGCCATTGCCAGGGGGGAACCCGTGCCGACCAAGACTCACGGCAGCGTGCAAACTGTTCCGTCAGTTTTTTCAATCATCACTTCCAATCAGCACCTCTTTACTCACACTTTTCCGACCGTAGAAAAGTCGAGAAAAAGTTTTGAGAATGTTTTCAAGAGCGACATCAGACCTACGAAAAATGTTCACTCGGGCGACATCGCAGCTGTTCAGGCCAGGTACATTGAGGCTTTTGTTCGTTCCCGTCCAAAAATTGAGGAAAAGTTTATTCCCAAGAGTGAAAACTTTCAACGAAAACATGCCATCGTGGGACTTTTTACACAAGTGGTGGACATTCTGAGTCTCTACGAAAAAAAAGATTATAAAAGTCAATATTACTACTTGTACCCGATCGGAGGGTTGTGCAAGCACTTGCAGTTAATGCCAGAAGAGTCAAGCAAGGAGCTAAGAGAAAACCTCTTTCTCCTCATGAATCGTTATGATCTCGATGAGGACCAAATTGATGCTTGTTGCAAAGACATGAACCTTGGTCATGAATGTCAATAAATTGTCAAAGCAATGAACAATTGATGTCCTTTTAAACCAAAATACTTTTTTTCCGCATTTTAAGAAAAAGATTGAATAAAAGTTGTTAATTATATTGAATTAATTTGAAAAAGAATTCATTAAATAAATAAATTTTAATGTTCAAATGTATTTTTTCATTGCTATTCTATTTAAAATTATTATCTGGGTGGCGCTTTATTTTTATTTTACATGCTTTAAAGGTTGTTACAGTTATTAAATAATGTACGAGTTCAATGCATTTCAATCATTTGAATTGACAAAATTATTGTAATCTAATTTTTGAGAATTGTCCAGCAATTGCTGGCTATTTTTGATAGAACCTTCCAGAAGAAGGGCAAAATTTAAAAGTAAATTGGGACTACCAGTCTTAAAGTTAGTGTTACTGTTAAATTGTGTGAGTTAAAATTACCCAAGTAAACTAGTAAGGATCCGTTCAAAAAGTACGTGACAAGGTTTAGACATTAACTGATATTTATTGAACGGTTTGGAAGGGCGTTGTCGGAGACTCATTTTATTCCATTCAAAAAATTTTTGACGTAATCGAAGTAATGTATTGAAAAGATGAAAAAAGTGATACAGTAAAGATTATGAAATTATTGAATGCATTTTGTTATTAAAATAAATCATTAACGCTTAGTCATACTTATGAGAAATTAAATATTCTTCAATTTTATTTGTATTAGTTGAATGGCGGAGAATGGCCTTAAAAACTGGTTTGGATCCATTCAAAAAATATGTGTACAATTTTCAGTTAAATAGTTTTCTTATATTGAGTATAGAATCCATTGACTTGCATTTAAATTGAATTGACGCCAAGTTTTCTTTGGCCACGACCTACTCTTCTCTGATTTGTTAAAAAGACATTAAATAATTAAGTTGTTTTGTTTTGCGAGAATTTAAGTTTTGAATAATTTTTAAAGATTGAACTAGCTTAGAGACGCGGCGTCTTTTTTTATGACCAAAGCAAAATGCTCTGGGGCGTTGCTCATTTTCAGATCCGCCATTTTATTCTTCTCTTTTGACGTGGAAGGTAAGTATTTTTGAACTTTTAAAAAAGTTAAAAAATAAATTCAAAATCGGCAATAATTAAAAGAATCTTTAATTTCTTTTTAATAGCTGCTTTAAGTGTTGCAAAGAAAGATAATTGATTTTAAAAAAATGAGTAGAAGATCTCAAAAGTCGCTATTAAACAGCCTCGAAAAAGAAAGGGCCGTTGCTGAGGCCTCCCACGAACCAGATAATTTTGAAATAGTTGTTCAGAAATTTTATGTTAATTATAATAATTGGCATCAAGATTATCGAAATAATCCTCTTCCTGAGCAAGTCGTTGTGAGAATGGACCTTCAATTGGAGGTCATCAAACGGGCCTTGGAGCAGCCCGTTAATGAAGAAAGGAGAAACAAAATTATTAAGCAAATTGAGGCTCTTTCTTTTATGTACGCTTCTGTAGCTAGCCTCTTGAATTGGCCAGACGACAAAATCAACTTTTAATTTTATAAAAATCTATTCTTTGCAATTTTAAAGTTCTAAAATTATGATTTATTAAATGTAAAACGATTTGAAATAATTTATGCAATAAGAAGAAAGAAATAAAAAGTAGACCACGAATCTACATACATACGTTATCAAATAACATTATGTCATTAAAAACATTCTTAAGAAAGAATTTGGCATAAATTGTTGTTCACTAAATAATGTATAACTAAAACAATACTTTTTTCTAACTCTATAAATGAAATGAAATTAATTTATTGCCGAGTTTGAAAAATAAATTTAATAATAAAAATAATTGTTTTGTAACTTAATAAATAATTATTGAATGAAAACTTAATAAATAATTATTTAATAAAAACTTAATAAATATTAAAATAAAATGTTAATACATGTAAAATTAAAAAGTTACCACATAATAAAATAAAGTGTTGTCTATTGTTGTTTCTCTGTAATTGAATTTTTGATAAAAACCATTTGTTAAATCTTAAAATGTTAAACACACATTTCATTCATGATTACGTCAAACTCTTTTTCAAAGTTTGGCAAGTTTGGAAAAAGCATTGTAAATAGAATCAGTGCAAAATACTACAATTTTTAAAGTATTGACAAAAGCTTTCAGTTTAAACTTTAGAAATCAACTACTAGAAGACAATTGATGATTGCAAAAATGCTACTTTTATTATCTGCTGAATAATAATTTTTTTTTGAAATATTTTAATATTCATTTTCCACACTCAAATTACACAAATTTGCACATTTCATAGTTTATCTTCATTATAAACTAGCTTTAATTTTTCTCATTAGTCTTAATTTTTTGACTTAATTGACTTTTCTAATTGTAATTAAAGTTTTTATTTAATGGAGATAAATTTCTTTGAATAGTTTTTCAATCAACAGTTTGCTTAAAATCACAGTAACAGTTCCACTGGTCCTTCCCCAGGGGAAAAATGGAACAAATACTCTTATGAACTTCTTTGAATAATTTTTGTTAATTCATTAATTGACTTTTCTAATTGTAATTAAAGTTTTTATTTAATGGAGATAAATTTCTTTG
>JAIYDG010000447.1 GCA_027487625.1 Bacteroidota bacterium | reverse complement strand
TAGAGGTAAGTGTAGACAATCAAAAGACTTGGAAGAGTGCATTGAACTATTTAAGAAAATATTGGTCACAACAAACACAATTTGACATAGAATTAAAACAATATGCTGCAGAACATCTTCTAGAATTAGCAAATGACTGGCAAGAAGAAACAATCAATAAGATAACTAAACCCGAATTCATCAATAGAATTTCTCTTTCAACTTTGAGTATTTCATCAGGAGGAAAATTCAAATTCGACTTTTTAGATGGCAACATTTTTCTTGGGCACACAATTCGAGTTTCAGGAAGCAATAGAAAAGGAATAATATCCGCTGAAATCGTTGGATAAAAAGAAATCAAATCAATTTATTGATCCTTACTGCTTGAATTATCAAACACCAAAAATTATTTTTGAGTCATAAGGTTTGTTCGTTTAAAAAGAATCAAACAAATTACCAATTAATAACAAAAGAAAAGCTTCAACCAATAAAATACAAATGACTTACAGAATCTTATTTATACTTACGTTTATTTTCAGTCTAAACGCTTTTGGTCAGAATGACGACAAAAAAGAAATGACCTCATTTGTACCAAAATCAAAGGCATACGACATCTATTATCCAAAAGATTTTTCTTTAAAAGAAGATGAAGATGGCATAGTTACAATATATGATTCCACATCAAAAATAACCATTACAATTAGTGCCTATGGAATTGGAAAAGGAATGAATGATGATAAATTAATTACACAGCTAAATGATTTTGTAAATAGCTATTTTAAAAATGATCTAAAGAAAGAAGATTGGAAAAGTTATAAAACAAAATTTGATGTTTTAGTAGAGTCAACATTCTCCATTAAACAAACAAATTGGGTTTGGTATGGCATAGTAGACAAACAAAGATTAGTAACAATTTCAATTAATAAAGATTCGAACATAGAACAAGAAGAACTAAATCTGATAAGATTCATGATCAATAATTTATTGATTAAAGATTGAGTTATTCTTAAATGATTTTATAAGCTAACCTAAAGAAAAGCAAAATACAAAAGGAGCAAATTATCCCTCCAATCCTTATCGCTTTGTTTTAAAAGTTTTAATCTTTTCCATTTGAAAAATATCATATTTATTATTTCTACAGCATTAATTGTTTCATGTGGCGAAAATTCATCTCCTGAGAAACTTCATACCTTTGAGTCAAAAGACTCAATACATCAACATCCAATCTCTGTTTCATTGAATATAGTGGGTGCCGGATACGAAAATTATTACAGTAGACAATATAAGAATGGTAGCAATCAACATAATCAGGTGCAAGAGGATTCAATTCCAATTCTGTTTATTGATATTGGTGTCAATAACCTATCCAATGATACATCACATTTAGTTTTTATGTATACCTCATTCTTCATGCAATTTCTATTTGAACCTTCGAGTATCAGTACATTCGGTTTTTGTTGCGACAAGAATTCAAGGGATAAGATGATATTTCTTCCTCATGGTAAAATTGTTTTTCATACAAAGATAAATGACTTAAGATATGCCGGAAACCCTAGCACTGATAAGATTCGAGTGGGTTTTGTCATGATTGATTCACTTGCGAATAACATACGTGATTTTGAGAATGAAATAAAGGAGAAGAAAAAAAATGGAAATGATATCTATTGGAGCAATTATGCAGAAATAAACAAAGCGATTCCTTTAGCCAATTTAAACCATAAACACGACTATGGCTTTTCTATTGTTGATTCGACTGGCAAAATATTATTTACCTCACGACCTATTCGCTATTCTAAATAGCTCTTTTCGATATCATGTTGATAGGTTCGTTTCTGATGTTCAAATTGGCCTTAAGCTACTAGCTTACTTGGAGGTTAAAAGAAGTGGAATTTTTATTCCAAAGGAGAATATGATTAATTTTGATACTGAAATTCATTAAATCTAATTTGAAGTATTTTAGTTTGTCGAAATCCCTAAAAAGAGGACATTCTAAGCACCAATTGAGCAGCTACAAGCAATAAATTTTACAGAATACTTGTATCCAAAAAATGTCTGTACAGTGATTAAGCTTATTAAAGGACTAAACGGATTTTCTTAAGGGTTTAAGAATTTAGGAATTCCTTAAATAAGGGTGTTTTTATTAGCAATACTGGAAAGTTACCTGCATAGAATTAGAAAGTAACTAAGAAATCTAAAAAAGCTCAATATCTTCTAAAATATTGTTTATTAGCAGAATGCAATCACAAAAATTATAATAATCAGCTTAATCTGTGGTTCAGACGTTGTTTTAGTAAAATTGCACTTACACTTAACAATTTCCTTCATTTAAATTAGCGCTAAGAAAAAAGGTCAGCATCACAATTGGGATAAGGCGATGCCATATTTATTGGGGATAAGGCGGTGACATGTTATTTGGGATAAGGCGATGCCATATCTATTCAGGATAGGGCGTTACTGACTTGTCCTAAAATAGGTTTACACAAAAAGGTGTAAAATATGGACAAGAAAATCATTCAAAAAGTATTCAGATATTTCTCTGAAGAAGAGAAGCATAGAATTATTCAAGATTTTATT
>JAIYDG010000234.1 GCA_027487625.1 Bacteroidota bacterium | reverse complement strand
TCCAAATTGAACTCGTAAAGATTCACATCCAACTTTAGCAGAAACACCAAAGGATGCTTCTAAATTATCTGGTAAAACTTGCACTTCCTGTGATATACTATCAATACCACACATGTTTGAAACCTTCAATTGAATTTTATAAGTACTAATAGAATCAAAGGCAAAATAAGAAAGTGGTTGTCCTGCAGGTTCAAATAAAACGGAACTATTACCATTGTCGAGATTCCAGTCAAAAAATTGTGGATGCCCAATACTTGTATTCGTAATAAACAATCTCAGTGGAGAGCATGAAGTATCTAAACTCAATTCAAATGCTGCTTTAGGAATGGTTTTTACTTTTACTGTATTCAACCTGAATAATGTATCATAACAAGCCTGCTGTGATTTTGTAATTAACTGAACATGGTACAAAGTATCCTTTAAAAATGCACCTTTATAGGTATGTTGAACAGTATCAATTGTAGCGTTATGATTAAAGCCATCACCAAAATTCCACATCAATTCAAAAGGTGATTTTACGATTGAAGTTGATTTTAAACTCAGAAGTAAATCTGCACAACCACTATCTTTTGAGGTGATAAAATCTGTAATTGGTTTTGGAAATGCCTTAAAGCTTTTTAAAGTAGTATCCTTACAACCATCAATACTACTGGTAATTAATTTAATTGAATAAACGGAATCAATAATTCCTCTATGTACCGGAATTGTAATGCTTGGATTAAAAACACTGATATCATTAAAACCTACCAATGAATTGCTACTAGTCCAATTGAATTGTGTTCCATACAAACTGATATTATTTGTAGTAATATGAATTGGAGTACATGCACTATCCATAGACAATGAAAATCCTGAGATTGGCCTTCCTGCTTGTCTAAAGTTATGACTAAAACTATCTGTACAACCAAACAATGTTTTTGCGGTTAGCTGAACTGAATACATATTACTGCTTGCCGATTGCAAATCACTTATATCAATTAAAGTTTGAATTGAAGCAGTATCGTTTTCAATAGTTAAATTACTGCTACTTGCTTTCCATAAAAATCCATTAATATCTAAAACAGGTTGGTTTGAACTTTGGTTGATCACAACAGCCTTTTCAGGGAAACACAAAACTGAATCTATAAAAGTAAAATAAGGTTTTGGTAATGGCTTGATGGTAATATTTTTTGTTAAAGAATCTCTGCAACCACTAATAGCGATTGCATGTAATTTTATTTGAACAAGGGTATCAGTATTACTGTAGTTATAAAACGTTTGTGTTGGATTGGCTAAATTTGATGTAGTAATGTTTGATCCAAATTCCCATAAATAATTCAATCCATTTAAAGGAAACGAATTGTTCTGAAATTGGATGTTTTTGCCACTACATGTTACTGAATCTATAGCAATAAAATCAGGTCGGGGATTACTAATTGTATAAAACCACTTTTCAAAAGTATCGTTTTTACATCCGTTTAATGAAAGCGCAATTAAACTAACTTTAAAACTATCATTGGCATTGGTGAATATATATCCCGGAAAATTTATTCCAGTGCCAATCTGAGTTTGATTTACTTTCCAGATATAATTTAAATTTGCATTAGGATAAACTTCTGCAGAAAAAGCGTTTGCTGAAATTACAAATGGGGCACATGATACAGTACTTGAATAATTAAAAAATGCTTTTGCATCAGGCTTAACCTTTACCGACTTGCTAATCGTATCTCGGCATGTATTCACAGCCACACTGATTAGTTGGATTGAATAAACACTATCTACAATTCCTGAATTATAAAAAGTATTTGATTGATTGATTAAACTATCATTCGTCATTCCATCAAAACTCCATTTAAACTTCAAACTTGAGAAAGCATCTGATGTATTTGTTAAAGATGTATTTACAAGATTTACAGCTAGTGGACTACATCCAGTATCGATACTAGAAATAGAAAAATTAGCATTAGGTTTAGCCAATACTTGAATTTGAATGGTATCTGTATTGCTACAATTATTGGTATCTGTAAACTGATAAAATAGGTTCTTTAGTCCAATTCCTGCCCCACCCGGACCAAATTTCCCTATAGTAGTTGTTGAAATTCCGGACCATATTCCACCAGCAGGGTTAAATCCACTTAAAACAATAGAATCGGAATTCTGACAAACACTTAAATCAGAACCTGCAATTACAATAGGATTATCCCTTACACTTAAAACCAAGGTATCATAATTTGAGCATGAATTGATATCAGTATAAAAATAACTCAATATATAATTTCCTGTTGGCATCACTGAAGGATTAAACCCAGAACTTGTAATGACTCCGGTACCTGACCATATTCCTCCCGAAGGATTTCCACCTAAATTAAATAAGCCATCAGATTTACATTTAAACAAATCATTTCCAGCATTTACATTAGGTTTTGGATAAACAATTACCGTATCTGTATTACTTATTGAAGCTGGAACTCCAACACAATTTAATGTGTTTACCAATCTTCTATAAACTGTAGTTTGATTTAAAATTCCGGGTGAATAATTTTGAAGTGAGTCTTCGCCACCCGCATTTACCCAATTAGCACCATCCCATTTTTGCCACCTGTAACTCAATGTTCCCAATCCACCAGCTGCAAGATTTCCATTAATAGTTGGAGAAACTAAACCTTCACAAATAGCAGCATTTGTTTGAATAGAATTATTTTGAACAGCAGGTAATACTGCTAATTTAAAAGTAAAAGAATCACCATAACAATTACTTGCAGCATGAAGTGGCAAAATTCTATAAATAACAGTATCAACATTAGAACTATTGTTTGAAATGGTTTGAGAAATTGGACCATTTGAATTTGAAAACTGATTTGAAAATCCACTTAAATTTGTGTTACCATATGCTCGCCAAGTGTAAGTAACACCATTGCTGATATTTGAACTCAATGAAATACTAACAGGAGCTCCTGAACAAACAGGATTTGAATTTGCTAATGCTGTTAAACTCGGGCTTGGCAAAATACTTATCACTTGCGAATCTGCCAATGAAATACCACATTCATTAATTGCATAATGAACTACTAAATAATTAACTACAGAAGTAGTATTGTTTGGAAAATAAATGACAGGACTTTTGCTATTGGCATTACCCGAAATATATCCAAAAGAATTGGGGCTGATATCCCATTGAAATCCACTTAAAACACCAAATGAACTATCATATAAAACCTGATGGGCAGCACTACTTCCATTAAATGAAATGTTTTGTAATCCACAATAAACTGTTGAATCTAAAATTGAAATTTTGGGAACATCTTTTATAATGATAAAAGTATCTTTAATAGAAGAGCCACAAATATTGGTAACATTTAATCTAATTTTATACTTACCTGATTTGATAAAACTAATTGACATATTAGTTGAATCCGGATGACCTGAAGAAAGCAAAAACAAATTAGTTGTATCTGCAAAAGCATTTCCGTTCGAATCTAAAATACTCCATTTGTTTCTGATTCGACCACAAGAACCAATTGTATTAGATGTATTATTAAAACTTAATATATTGTTTTTACATCTGTTTAAAGGATTGAAACTATAAGAAAAATTAGCCAAAGGTGGAACTTGAGCACAAATCTGTTTTATAATTGTATCACTTCCACAAGGATTTGTTGCTATTAATCGAACGGGAAATAAACCAGCTGAAGGAAAAGTTACTTGAGGAGGAATAGTTAATGAAGATGTTGATGGCGTTGCTGCGCCAAAATTCCATTGATACAATGTGGTATTTGAACAAGACAAACCATATAAACCTGCTGACGAACCATTTGTTATATTGATAGGTGTATTTGCACAAACTGTAGTATCCGGATTTGGTGAAAATTGAGGAATGGGTTTTGTCCAGATTCTAAAATTCCCTAAAGTTGCCGGCGTGCTGTCACATAAATTATGTGCTTTGGCTTTTATCACAAAAGCTCCTCCGGGTTTTAAACAAGAATTTGAAGTAAAGGTATGCCAAATAGTATCTGAGGTTAAGTTATTAATTCGTAAAACCGGACTTCCATCATCAAAATCGAAAGTATAAAAAGTACCAGCTGAATTATTTTGATAGTTGCTTAAAATAATAGGATAATTAAATGGAGCACATCCTTGTTTATTGATTGGCCCACTTAAACTAATTGTTGGCGCTAATTGATTACTTACATTAAATGTATCTGTAGTTGTACAACCGTTATTATTATTTGCAGTTACAGTTAGGTTAAATGCTCCCATATTTTGGTAAACATGGCTTGCTTTTGAAAACGTTGGAGATAATGTTAATGGTAAACTATCACCCCAATTGATAATCACATTTGTCATGGCTGCTAAAACCTGGCAATTGTTGTAAACAGTTAATCTATAATTAGGATTACTAGTACTTGGAGCGCCTTGACAATTACTAAATTCAGGGTAAGCAAAAATATTAGAATCAGAAATTAAGGCAAGTGGTCTTTGTTTCACACCCACATTTGCATTTAGACTATCAATACAACCAAATGAATCTGTTACAATTAATCGAACTCCATAAGTTTGTGTTGCACCTCCATAAAACGGATTAAATGTAACAACTGGATTTGTATCTATTCTAGCAGCAGGAGAGCCAAAAACATAAGTCCGATTAAATACCCAATTGTAATTTAATTTTCCAGTTCCTGTTGAACTATTGGTAAAAGTAACATTGGTTCCTGGACAAGCATTATTGGGACTAAAACTAAAATTGGCTTGGACTTTAGAAATCTTTACATTTTTTAAGGTATCTGAAACAATAATTGTTGGTGAAGTTCTTACAATTCTAATGGCATAATTATAAGAAGAAACAACTGAACTCGGAACTGTAAAATTTATGCTTAAAGAGCTTGAATTTGATAAAATTGTTGGTGAGGAAAAATTTCCATTTGAATTTGAAAGTTGAACTTGGAAATTCGGATTTCCAATTGGACCAATTGTATCAAACAAAATAGTATAAGTAGCCCCTGAGCACAATCCTGCAGCAGAAGAACTAAAGCGCAAATTATTAATAGATTGAGCATTCAATCCGAAAAATAAAAAGCAACTAACACAAATTGTAAGTATGTATTTGTTTATTCCCAATTTGAAAAATTTCGACTAATTTAAGATTATTTTATGAACTAAATATTTCTAAATCAGTAAAAAATAATGATGAAGAATCTTAAGGTATTATTCTTCAGAAAAAGAAAGGCCTTCTTCAATAGCCTCGTATCCTTGTTCGTTGAGCCAACGCGCGTAAGCAGCAGTAAATCCATGGGAAACAATAATTTTCTTGGCACCACTAGCTTCAACTGCATAGTTTAAACCATCCCAATCGGCATGATCACTCAAAACAAATCCTTTATCTGCCGAAAGTCTTCTTCTACTACCTCTAACCGCCATCCATCCACTTGCAACAGCATCTGAATAGGGTTCAAGTTTGTTTAACCAAGTGGTTCCAGCAGCTGATGGTGGTGCTATAATTAATGCTGTTTTTGTTGATTCTTTGCCTATTCCGGAATTTAAAATTTTCCATGGCTTCAATTTAAATCCAGCAGCTTCACAAGCTTCATTCATATTGGCAATTGAACCATGCACATAAACTTCTCCAATCTCATGGTTTACATTTTGTAAGATTCTTTGTGCCTTTCCTAATGAATAAGCAAAAATAACAGATGCCATTTTCTTTTCCTGATTTGCTTTCCACCATTCATTTATTTGGTTAAAAACCAACTCTTGTTTTTGCCATTGATATATTGGCAATCCAAATGTAGATTCAGTAATAAATGTATGACATTTTACAGGCTCAAATGGAATACTTAATCCATCATTTTCTACTTTATAATCACCACCTGCAACCCAAATTTCACCATTGTATTCAACTCTAATTTGAGCAGAACCTGGAACATGTCCGGATGGGTGAAACGAAAACTTAACTCCATTTACCATTAAACTTTCACCATATTGATAAGATGAAATTTGAGGATTCCCTAAACGATGTTTTAAAATAGGCGCACTTTGATAATGAGCAAAATAAACTGAAGAGCCAGGCCTTGCATGATCGCTGTGAGCATGCGTAAGAAATGCCTTTTCAACTGCAGCTGAAGGATCAATATAAACATCTGCCAATGGAACATACATTCCTTTTGGTGTGAATTCAATTAAACCTTTTGCCATTTATGATTTACGAAGAATTCTTGCCATGAAGAAACCATCAAAACCACTTTCTGAAGGCAAAATGGTCTTCATTTCTTCTAATTCAAATTCAGGATGAGATGCTAAAAAAGTTTCTACTTGTTTCTGGTTTTCACTTGGTAAAATACTGCATGTAGCATAAACCATTTTACCTCCTGGTTTCACCATATTTGAATAACTACTTATGATTTCTTGTTGTGTAACCTGCAATCTATCAATAAAACTTTTATCCAATTTCCATTTGGCATCAGGATTTCTTTTTAGAACTCCTAAACCTGAACATGGCACATCTAATAACAATCTATCTGCTTGCTTTTCCAGTTTTTTGATGGTTTTACTTCCTTCAATCAGTCTTGGTTCAACAGTGCTCACTCCTGCCCTTCTTCCTCTTTTTTTCATTTCATCCAACTTCCACTGTTCAGTGTCCATACTGATGATTCTACCTTTATTAGCCATTGCAGAAGCTAAATGTAAAGTCTTACCACCTGCACCTGCGCATGCATCAATTACACGCATTCCAGGTTCAAGTTGTAAAAAAGGAACTACCAATTGAGAACTTGCATCCTGCACTTCAAATAATCCTTCTTTAAATTCAGGTGTAATAAACAAATTTTGTCTTTCATCTAAACGCAAACCATCTTTACAACCTTCAATCACATGGGTTTTGATATCTCTAGTAGCAAGAGATTTCATTAATTCCTCTTTTGTGGTTTTAAGTAAATTTACGCGAATTACAACTGGAGCTTGCTCATTTAAAGCTTCAGCCTCAATATTCCACTGTTTACCCAATTCTTTCACACCTAATTCATCTAACCAATCAGGATATGAATAAACCAGTTTTCTTTGGGTTTTAATTTGATTATAAGTGTGTTCGACTTTTTTAGGCTCAACATTTCTAAACTCTTGCCATTCAGGAATTTTAACTCCTTTTAATACCTGCCAAGTTCCAAATAGTGTAAACAAATTTGGGTCGTTTAATTCATGAGTTTCTAAACCTGCAACATGTCTGATTAAACGCCAGTACCTTACCATTTCATAGGTATTTTCGGCAATAAATGCACGATCACGAGCTCCCCAACGCTTATCCGATTTTAATAATCTTTCTAATGCTTTATCAGCATATTTACCTTCTTCAAAAATGGTATAGATAGCAGTATTAACTGCATTTATTAGATTTAAATGAAATTTCAAAACTTTTAATTTGTTACAAAGGTAAGCTTTGAAAGTCTAATAATCTCTATTTTAAAGCTTCATGACTAATCCTAACAAAGCAAATAGACCAACAATTCTTATTATAATTACAATTCTTTTAACACACGGTAATTCGATGGAAGGTAGTTGTTTACTCGATTTCCAAGAACTTTTATCCACCCCATAGCCATTGATTGGTAGGATGCCAAATACCAACCGGGTTCTAAATCATTCAAAAGTAAATTCTGTTTTCTTAAAAATAAATGAGCTTGTTCTAAACTCAGTTCAGCCTTTTGAATTGATAGGTTTTTATGAATCGACAAGGCTAATTCGTGCTCAGGAATTAATTGTTTCTTTTTATCTAATTCTCCAATTGCCATTCCTGCAGTTTGAATGATTCCACTTCCAATTAAAACTTCAAAAATTCTAGTATGTGCTTCTTCCATGGCATAATAGGTATCGCTATAATTAGTTATTGCAAAATCACTTTCTTGTATAAACCATTCTTTAATGGGAGCAGCGGTGTTTTTATTACAAAAATTTAAAGACTTATGTTTATAGGTAACTCTACCTTCTGCTTCTTCAGGTTTTCTTAAACAGGAAATAAAAAAACCTTCTCCTTTTTGCAAATGGTAAGGAAATTTATAGGATTGATTTTCACATTCTTCAATATTCCAATCAGAAGGAATATTTAAAGGAATAGATTCAAAACCCTGATTAATTAAGTATTGAACCTGTTCTTCATCTTCCTTTTTATTAAATGTACAGGTTGAATAAATTAAAATTCCACCGGGTTTTAAAGAAGGAATGATGTCTTCGATAATACGTTTCTGACGTGCAGCACACATATCCACAGCTTGTAAACTCCATTCTTTCATAGCAGAAGGATCTTTTCTAAACAAGCCTTCTCCACTGCAAGGAGCATCTGCAACAATTACATCAAAAAATGATGTGAGGGGTTTAAAAGCTTTGGGATCTAATGAACTACAGGCATAATTTATAGTTCCCCATTTAATCAGATTTTCTTTTAATACAGGAAACCTAGTTTTAATAATTTCATTGGCTAATAAAAAATCAGCTTTTTCTAAGGTAGAAGCTATTAAAGTGCTTTTTCCGCCGGGAGCTGCACATAAATCCAATACCTTTAAATTTTGATTTCTAGGCTCTCTTAAAAGTTTAAAGACCGTTTCCAAGGCATGTTTTAGAAACATACTTGAACTTTCCTGAACATAATAAGCACCTGCATGAAATAAAGGGTCGGCAATAAAGGATGGTCGATTTTGCAGAATTCGACCTTCACTGCACCAGGGAATTATTGTTTCATTTTCGAAAACACCTGTTGGTTTAAAAGGATTAAGGCGAACACTGGTTAGAGCGGCCTCTGACATTGCTGTAAAAAAAGATTCGCTTGCATTTGGATAAAGCAAACGAATCTGTTGAATAAAATCTGGATTTAGGTTTTGCAAGCCGCTAATTTATATCCAAATCTTACATTAAAAAAATACGAATAAAATTAAGGTTTAGAACTGTTTTTCAATAAATTAAAAAACTACAGAATTTTAGAAAGAAAGCTTTCAAATTCAACTTTCATTTCTCTGTAAATTCTTTCGAAAGTCGCAAATTCTTCTTTTAAATCAGTTGGCTCTTGGTAAATAACTCTATCGCTGGCAATTGGATTTGCTATAACATTTGAAACCAATTCCAATTCTTTTTGATTGTAGTTATGCTTCATCACATCAATCAATTCATTTTGACGAATAAATTGATTTTGAAAATGCTCTACCTGAGCTAAAATCTCCGTTTTATTGTTTTGTGTTACAACCTCCTCTAATCTTTTGCTAAATGTTCCCAATTCATCTTTGTAAAATGACAAATCTTTTAACCATCCAGTATATAGATGGTGTAAATCGTCTACGTGTTTTTTCTGTTCCATTGGTGTATTAAATAATGTATACAAATGTTGATTTAAAATGGAACTTTTAAAATGAGTTTTATCAGGGTGAAACCTGATTTCTTGCAGTAAAATTTTTGTCTGTTTTCTCTAAATTGAATAAATTGGACTTCAATTTGTCTCTTAATTTTTTGTTTAATTACATGAGTATTTTGAAGTAAGGTATCAATTTGGCTATTTTCACGGCTGAATCTAATTCAAAATATATAAACATAATTGTGAAATTGATAATAATATGAAGAAAATCAGCATTTTACTACTACTTTTTAGTCTTTGTTTCTCTTCATTTGCAAAAGATGAAGGTTACTTAATTACTGTAAACCTTAAAGGAAACGCAGGAAAAAAATTCTATTTGGGTTATTATTTCGGAGATAAACAATACCTGAGAGATTCATCTTTTGCAGATAAAACCGGGAAAGTTGTTTTCAAAGGTCCAAAAGCACTCGAAGGCGGAATTTACATGATGGCAACTCACGACAAAAACTTGATGTTTGATTTTGTTGTTACTGAACAAGTTTTCACTTTAGAAACAGACACCTTTGATTTTGTAACAAATATGAAAGTAAAAGGCTCTCCTGAAAACGAACTTTTCTTTACATATACAAAATATACAACTAGCAAAGGTCGTGAAGCACAAAAAATTGATGGTTTAATGAAGGATGCGAAAGATAAAAACGATACTGCAGCCATCAGAAAATATAATGATGAATACAAAAAAATCACTTCAGATTTATATGATTATAGAAAAAGTATCATCAACAATAATCCTTCAAGTTTATTAGCCAAAATCTTCAAAATCATGACAGATGTTGAAGTTCCTCCAGCTCCTAAAAACGAAAAAGGTGAAATTATTGATTCAGCATTCCAATACAATTATTATAGAGCTCATTATTTTGATAATTTCGATTTTGCTGATGAAAGAATTGTAAGAACTCCTGTTTTTCACTCGAAAATGGAAACTTACATGACCAAGTTAACTCCACAAACGCCTGAATGTATTATAGAATCGGCTGATATGCTTTTAAAACAAGCTGAAAAAGGAAAAGAGAATTTTAAATATATTTTGTATTGGATTACCAATCATTATGAAACTTCAACTTTCATGGGAATGGATAAAGTTTTTGTCCATATGGTTGATGCCTATTATGCAAAAGGAAAAGCCTTTTGGGTTGATGAAACCTTACTTTTCAAAATGAAAGACAGAGCTGATCAACTTAGAAATAACTTAATAGGAAATAAAGCTCCAAACCTTACTATGATTGATACAAACAATGTTTATCATAGTTTGTACAATGTAAAAAGTAAATATACTTTACTTATTTTTTGGGATGCCAATTGTGGAAAATGTAAAGAAGAAATGCCAAAACTTGTTGATTTATATGAATCAATCAACAAAGGTAAAAAAGAAAAATTCTTTGATGTTTATGGAGTTAGTTTAACTCCTGATGCAAACGATTGGTTGAAATATCTCCGCGAAAAGAAATTAAAGTGGTTAAATATTTATGACCCTCAAAATGAAACAAATTTCAGAAGGTTATATGATATTTATTCAACTCCTGTTTTATACTTACTAGATGAAAACAAAAAAATCATCGCAAAACGAATTGATGTAACTCAACTGAAAGATTTTATTGCAGATTAAAAAAAAAAAAAAATTAGATACAGTAATGTTTGTAAATGACAGAAGTGAGTGTGAGAGTGAGTATTGAGTGTGAGTGTTGAGTGTGGGTGTGGGAGAGAGAGATAAGATGTGAAGGAATAGATTTATAGAAAACCCCTTCGTAGTTGAAATTACGAAGGGGTTTTCATTTTTATATGAATGTAAATAAATTAGGATACAGCCAAAATCATCCATTACTATACTTTTAATTGTGGCTTGATTTATCTAAGGAAGTCAATTAAAACCAAAAAAATCTTTTCAATACAAAGCTTTCTCCTATTTTCGTCTCATGAAATTAGATATTTTAGTATTTGCGGCTCACCCTGATGATGCAGAATTAAGCTGTAGTGGAACAATTGTACATCATTTAAAACTTGGTCACAAAGTTGGAATAATTGATTTAACCAGAGGTGAATTAGGTACTAGAGGGAGCGCAGATTTAAGAGATATTGAAGCTGCGAAATCAAGTGAAATATTAGGAATTACTATAAGAGAAAATTTGGGTTTAGCCGATGGATTTTTCAGAAAAGATAAAGAAACCCTTCTTACAATAATTAGCAAAATCAGAAAATACCAGCCAGAGATTGTTTTATGTAATGCTGAAGAAGACAGACATGTTGACCATGGAAGAGCAGGTGATTTATTAGAAGAGGCTTGCTTTTTATCGGGATTAAGGAAAATTGAAACTTCCGATAACAACGAAAATCAAACTGAATGGCGTCCAAAAGCAGTTTATCATTATATTCAAGATAGGTTATCTAATGCTGATTTAATTTTTGATATCACTCCTTATTTTCAAACCAAAATGGATAGTATTATGGCATTTTCAAGTCAGTTTTACGACCCAAATTCTAATGAACCACAAACACCAATTTCAGGAGAGGAATTCATTAAACATGTTGAAGGACGAGCCTTACATTTTGGAAGAATAATTGGTGTAAAATATGGTGAAGGCTTTACTGTTAAAAGAACAATTGGCACCAACAATCTTCTGAATTTAATTTAAGAAGTAAGTCAGTCCTATAATTAGTTATTTATTTAATCGAAATCCACTTTGCCTTTATTTTTGCGAAGAAATAGTTGATTCCACCTGGATTTTTTAATTCAGTTCCATCAACTTTTTGTCCCATTCTCAACATTTTTTCATACAAATAGGAAGATGGAATTCCCCACTTTTGAGCAAAGGTTTTTCTTCCATCATTTCTTATTACTCTTCCTGTAGATTTTGATTTAAAATGATAAACTAAACTGTTACCAATTCCTTTAAAATCGCGGATTCCCAACTGCCAACACTTCATTCCAAAATCCGGATCTGAATAAAACCCTGGGCTAAATTGTTCATCATATCCTCCAACTAAATCCCAAACTCTTTTTGATACAATACTTGGTGGCCAGCAAGAGCCATACCAATCAGCAGGTAAATTTGAATCGTTTGATAAGAATTTCAACAATTCATTTTCACGAAAACTCTTTTTATCTCTACCAAAATCGAATGGAGAATAAACAGCTTTACTGCTACTTTTTTCGAATTCAATCATAGTTGATGAATAATAAAACAAATCATCATTTCTTTTTTGAATGGCATCAAACAAGAATTTATCCCAATTTGGACAAACATACATATCATCATTCATGTAAACGATGTATTTGCAATTTGCCAATTTTGCTGAAGCATTTAATGAAGCACAAACTCCGGCATTTTCATTAGAAAAAGTTGAATCTATTTTTTGATCCTTAACCCAATCTAAAGTACCATCAATGCCTTCATTAACATGAACAATTATTTGATGATTAAAAGCACTATTCTTTTTGATACTGTCAATACATAACTGTAACAAATCAAGGTTGTTCCAACTGGGAATGAGAATTGAAAAAAGATGTTCCTTATTACTTTCAGATTGAAATAAGGTTTGAATAGATGGTATCAGAAAACCGTTCATTGCTTTTTAATCTCACCAAAAATAACTCTAACGTTTGATTTTGGACTTGAAACATTCAATTTCAATGCTGTTTTATCATCCAACATAACTACACAATCTTTTGGAGCATTTTTAGGTAAAGGACCATAAACTTGAACATAGGCATAATCAAAATAATCATCATTTTTGATTTGCACCCAAGTTCCTTTAGCTGCATTATTTAACAAAACACCTTTTAATTTTGCTTTAGGATTATAGTATGCAATCCCTGATTGATAAACCTGATCAACTTCAAAATCTTTCTTATTAATTCTTGCAGGAAGTGATCTTTCATAATAAGATAAATTACCTCTACTTTCATTTACTACCAATTCCTGACCTTCACGCAATCTGTATTGTAACAAGGCATTCCAGTTTGCTAAATCACTTTGAGTTACACCATATTTTTTTGCAATTGTATAAAGTGTTTCACCTTTTTTAACAACATGAGTAAAGTATTTATCACCTGTTCCTTGTTTGTTTGATGTTGGAGTAATGTACAAAGCATTGCTATCAGCAGCATTTTCAGCCCATTCATCAACTACAATTCTTTGATCACGGAAATCTACAACAGAATAGGTAATGATATTATTTTCATACAAAGAAAAGTCGTTTTCAATTTTTACTCCAGCTTCATCAATTCTACCATAATGTTTTACAATTGAAGTATCAATATCTCTATCTTCAACTTCATGGTGTGTTGACTGAACTGAACTAGCAACTTTATGTTTAGGTTTTTCTTTTTTTACTTCTTTAAATTCCTCTTGTTCAATTTCAGTATCGTTTTTAGAAACCAATTTTGTTTCTTCTTTTTGAGGAGTTTGTAAAGTTGTAGACTGATTTAAACTTTCAACCATTGCAACAGAATCCGCCTTTTCTGTATTCGACATAGGTGCAGCAGCCTTTACATCACGCCACATATTTCTAATAGAAGCAGCAGAACTATCTCTCTTTTCTGACCTTTGTGCAGTTGAAAGTTTTGGTTCAGCAGTTTGTAATGGAGCGCTTCCTTTAGGAATCAATAATTTTTGTCCTTTCCATAAATTTGGAGAACTCAATTCATTCACCTCCATTAAATACTCAGGATCTTGCTGAATACTTGCAGCTAATTGCTGAACAGTTTGAGATGAACCAACTACATAAACCTGAAATTCTTTAACTTTATTTGTTGCCTTTTTTGATGGTTTTTGATCTTCAATAGGCATTAATGGTTTTTCTACAATAACTGGTGGAGGAGCGATGACAGGTTCTGGATTTGTTGTCTCTTTTCTCTCATTTTCTTTTCGTGAATCAGGCAAAACAGGCTCTACTACTGTTTCATTGCTTGTCAATTCTGGTTCTTTTGTTACCTGAAAAACAGTTTTTCCTGCTGAAGTTTTTTCGGCAGGAGGAGGTAAACTTGTTGCTAAAGGTAATCTGGTATTACTTACTGGTAAAACATTTTGAACTTGAACTTCACCATACTTTTCAGTATTGACTGGAATTCTTACCAATTGCCCAGGTTTTACTTCACCCTGAATCAAAGGATTTGAAGACATGATTATGTTTGCATCCATTCCGTATTTGTCGGCAATGTCGGCTATTTTTTCACCCGCAACCGCGCGATGTACAATCATTTTTTTACCTTCTCTTAATTCTAATCTTAGTGAATCAAGAGGTTTGGCGAATGTTGCTAATGAAAACAACATAAATATGATTAATGCATTCAAAAACTTCATGGACAATATTTTTTCTTTAATTACAATTAGTGCAATTAATATTCTTTCAAAAATAAAGAATTTGAATTGAAGCTTGTAGCTTGTTTTAGCCTGATATTGTGGGGAAACCTATTTTTTGTACACTCAAATTGAAGTTTTAAGAATTCAATTCCCAAAAATTACTTCACCTTGTCCAACAAATCTAAACTCCAGGCCTGAGGTTTATCATTGAACAAAACCTTAGTTTTTGCCCAGGTATCTTTAAACAATTCTGAGTATCTATAATGGTTTAAACAAGTTTCATCGCGCCAGTAACTGTAGGTAAAAAGTACGTTGGTTTGTTTTGAATCGCGTAATAAATTCAATCCTTCACAGCCTTCGAATCCTGCAATTTTATCTTTAGAAGCTTCAAAAACTTTAAGAAAATTTTCAACTTCTTCAGGTCTGAAACTCATTCTTACAATTCTATTTATCATTTTCTTCTAATTTTTCAACCATAATCATTGAACCTGGCTTCAATCCTAATAATTGGGCGCCTTTGGCTCTATTCATGCAAATTTCCAATAGGCTGTTTTCATTAAAAACCGCAATTTCATCGCCTGCTTTTCCTAAATAATAATTAGGTGCTATTTTGTCAATGAAATTTCGCTTCCAATACAAAATTTTAAAAGGAGAATTTCCTACAAATGATTCAAATTCCTTTTTTGTGATATTGGTGATGGCATTTTGGTAACTATCAACCATCATAACCCTGCCTTTTAAGATGTTATGCTCAACAAAAACATCTATACTTTGTAAAATTCGTTGAATAATTCCTGGTTCTGCAATTCCTTTTAAATCACCTCTTTTAATAAAATGTGCAATTACCTCCGGAAAAATATTCTTCTCAGGAAAAATCTCATTTACTCTGTTTTCAAGTCCTGTAATTTTATAAACTTTCTTTGGTAACTCTTTGAATAATAATGAGAAAACAGAGTTATCAGCACCAATAAAAAAGTGAGAATCAAACTCAACTACCAATATTTGTTTATGTAAAAATAAGGAGGTATCGACTGCTAAAACATGCCAGGTCCCTTCTGGAAAATTTTTGTAAACCCCTGAAAGTACAAAAGCAGCCTGCATCACATTAAATTGCTCGGTTTCATGCGAAATATCTACAATCACAGCATTGGGCACTTTGCTATAAATAGCTCCTTTTAATGCTCCAATATAGTGACTTCCAGCACCATAGTCAGAAGTTAATGTGATAATGTTCAAAGCAGTTGATTTTTCTTAAATTCGTTGCAAATTAACAATTAGCAAACGACAATTTGAATACTAAAGAAATTAGCATCGACCATTTTGAGCCAACATTGGTATTTGGTCCGCACAATAAAAACCTGAAAATACTTCAAAATCATTTCCCTAAGCTAAAAATTGTTTCAAGAGGAAACCAAATAATTTTATCTGGTGATGAATTCACAATTGAACTTTTTGAAGAAAAATTTCAAGAACTAGTTCATACAATCGATCAATTCGGTTCTATTAGCGAGGTTCAACTGGAATCTATTTTAAGTGGAACAAATCCAAAAAAATCATCAACAAAAAAAGAAGAAAAACCAACTGAAACCGGCGATATTATTCTTTATGGAAACAATGGTAAAGTAATCAGAGCCAAAACTCCCAACCAAAGAAAAATGGTTTCTTTACTCAATAAAAATGATATCTTATTTGCAATTGGACCTGCTGGTACTGGAAAAACTTATACCGCCGTTGCATTGGCTGTAAAAGCTTTAAAAGAAAAAGAAATCAGAAGGATTATTCTTGCCAGACCTGCTGTTGAAGCTGGAGAAAATCTCGGGTTCTTACCTGGTGATTTAAAGGAAAAAATCGATCCTTATTTACGTCCTTTATATGATGCCTTAGATGATATGATTCCTGCCGATAAGCTCAAATCATATATCGAAACCCGTGTTATCGAAATTGCACCGATGGCTTTTATGCGTGGAAGAACTTTAGACAATGCGTATGTGATTTTAGATGAAGCACAAAATGCTACCGACCTACAACTAAAAATGTTTCTAACCCGAATGGGACCAAATGCCAAATTTATTATTACAGGTGATTTAACCCAAATAGATTTACCTAAACAAGAACATTCAGGTTTACCTAAAGCTGTTAAAATTTTAGAAGGAATAAAAGGTATTGAATTTGCTTACCTCAGTTTTGAAGATGTGGTTCGTCATAAATTGGTGAAAGACATCATCAAAGCATACGACCATAAAAAACCAAATAAAACTGAATCAAATCATAAAGACTCAAAATAATCAGAAATGAAAGCACTTGTTCAAACCCAATATCAATTACCCAATCAGGTTTCGTTTTATAGAGGTAAAGTAAGAGATGTGTATGGAATTGCAGACAAATACCTAGCTATGGTGGCCTGCGATAGAATCTCTGCCTTTGATGTGGTTTTACCTGAACCTATTCCTTTTAAAGGCCAAGTATTAAACCAAATTGCTGAACATTTTCTTGGTTTAACAAAAGACATCGTTCCAAATTGGCTTATCAATAGTCCCGACCCTAATGTAAGTATTGGTCATTTATGTAAACCACTCCCAATTGAAATGGTGATTCGTGGTTATTTAGCAGGTCATGCTTGGAGAGAATACAAAAGTGGCAAAAGAACAATTTGTGGAGTAAACATGCCTGACGGAATGAAAGAAAATGACCGATTTCCAGAACCTATCATTACGCCTACCATCAAAGCAACAGAAGGACATGATGAAGACATTTCCCGCGAAGATATTTTTAAACAAGGATTGGCTACTGAAGCTGAATATGTTCAATTAGAAAATTATACCAGAAAACTATTTGCGTTTGGAACAGAATATGCGGCCAAACAAGGTTTAATTTTAGTGGATACCAAATATGAATTCGGAATTAAAGATGGCGAAGTGATGTTGATGGATGAAATTCATACTCCTGATTCTAGTCGTTATTTTTATGCTGATACTTATGTTGAAATACAAGCAAAAGACCAGCAACAAAGACAATTGTCAAAAGAATTTGTTAGACAATGGTTGATTGAAAATGGATTCCAAGGTAAAGAAGGACAAACAGCTCCACACATGCCAGAAGAATTTATCAATTTGGTTACTTCAAGATATATTGAACTTTTTGAAAAGGTAACAGGAAAACAATTTCAAAAACAAGATTATGGTGATGTAATCAACCGTGTTGAAAAAAATATGGTAGAAGCATTGAGTAAGATGTAAAAAAAGGAGCTTGTCAATAAAGTGTCTAAGAATAGAATAAAAGATTTTCTGTCAAATAAAAAAAAGGCTGTTTCATCATTTGAGGCAGCCTCTTTTTTATAGTACTACTCCATTCCAAGTTCTACTTGCCAAACATCTTCATGTTTTACCCAGGTCCTTGTTGTCCCATTTGTCCTTTGCCCCACAAGAAAAAATAAGCTTACTAAATGAAAAAAGTTTATCTTGATTTGAAGTTTTTAGCAAATTCAGAAAGCTCTTAAGGTAAACAATAACTAGCTACCAATGCCGGATTTCTTAATGTTGCCAAATAAATAGAACCCATAGGATCATTCGCAAAATACCTTTAATCAGCCAGGTTTTCTTCTGCTGTTCTGTTGTGATTCCACTGCCGGAAACGTGATAAATCACGTTTCTACATTGATTAATCATGGTACTACGCAAGGTTTTGTATTTTGGGAATTGAGGAGGCTGAATAAATCGAAAAAACCTAAAAATTTGCAGGTGAAATTAAAATTATTCAGGTAATGTTTTATGAAAGGTAGAATCCAACTTTAAATCAATTATTATCTTATGATTAATTAAAAAAACTTGGAGTTAAATAAAATACAGTATCAATAAATTGAAGTGCTCCATGTTCCGTTAACACATTTTCATCATGTAAATCTTCAAGTATAATGCCTAATTCAGGATTAAAATAATCATTATTTTTTTTATTAATAAAGCCATTTTCAGCCAAAAACACTTTTACATTTTCTAAATTTGTTGGTTCTGTTGATATAACATAAGGTTGTTTAACAACAGCAAACAAGGATTCTTTTTTATAAAACCCAATTAATTCATAAGCGAGATGTGGGAAGAAAAAATTATGAAGTAATAAACTATGAAAATAATCAAGCCAAAATTCATAAAATATTGAATCGTTAAGTTTTAGAATATAGTTATAATCTTCGCATTCATATACCTTTTGCTCTGCTCCTTCGCTTATATACTTTGATTCATCAATAGAGTCTATCCAAAGTTTATTTTCATGTATGAATTCAATTAGGATCTTTGCTTCCTCATTTTTGAGGAATTCTGATTCTTCAACTTTTTGACTTGTAACCTTTTTTCTTGTAAGGTAGTTGGAGATTGATTGGATATTTTTTCCATGCCTAACTTCTGCATTTCCTGAAATGACATTTTGTAATTCATTTTTCGACAACATTTTAACAAAAATAAGCCATTTAGTTCAATTTTCGAATTAGAAGATATTTAGGGCCTGCTGAAAAAGACAGAAACAGGTCAGATTTTGGACGCTGCCAAAATAGATGTATTTGTAATACTTCAATTTGGCAGCAACGACAAAGATGGCCTTGTTTCTGTCTTTAAGTAAATTGAAAACTAATTGAACTTGATGAAAGGATTTTTAATCAATTGTTCTTAAAACCTTGCATGTGATTTATAAAAAACTAATTCAATTGATTTATAATTAGTGCTAGTTAAGATTTTCAGCAGGCCCTAGGAAAACAAGAATCCTTTCATTAATTTAATTTCAATATCCAATAATTTTTAATTGCAAAAGTTTGTAAGACTGCAGTATGCTTATTTGGTAAATGTGGTAAATTTTTCATATTTTTGGGTTATGAATTTTGCACAATACATTGAATCAGACCATCAAGTGATGCTAGGCAAACCAATTGTTAAAGGAACAAGGATAACCGTTGAGCTGATTTTAAAGAAATTATCTGAAGGTGCAAGTGTAAATGAACTTATTGCGGTTTATCCGAATCTAACAGAAGTTCAGATTAGAGCATGTTTAGAATATGCTTCTTTGGTCGTATCTCAAGAATTAGTCTTGCCTGATTGATGATAATAATTGCCGATGAAAACATTCCCATTTTATTGCAAGAGAAATTGATTGCAAAAGGGTTTAATGTAGTTTCAATATTTAATGATTTTAGAGGAATTACTGATTTTAAAATTATTGAGTTGGCTCAAAGTTATAACAAAGCAATCATTCTTACAGAAGTTAAGGACTTTGGGGAATGGGTTTTTGCCCATCATATCAAAAACATGAGTGTAGTTTTTTTAAGATATCATTTTAAAGAAACAGATTTAATCTTTGAAAAGGTTACCCAGCTTTTTTTAACACATCAATTAGAATTGTTAAATAGGTTCACCACAGTAACTGTTAATAAAATTAGGACTCGAGAATTATATTAAAAGCGAAAAGGTTGTAAAAAAATTTGAGAAATTTTTGTATAACTATTTAAAATCGCAAAAAATCAATATTAGAATCAAATACAATTCTCAAAATCCAAGCTTTTCTTTAGTTGTTTTCCACCTACTCTTTTTTATAGATTTTACAAGAAGATCCACTTGATTTTGAGATGCTTTTGATTTTTGACCAATTTCTCTAAATTCTAATAAATCAGCCATATCCTGCAGAACATCCACATTCACATTGATAGGAAGTCTGAATATCACCTCTGTTTTTGTTCTTTCGATTATCATAAACTTAACTATTAATAACACGAATTTAATCATAAATATCAAAATAATTTTAACCCTGTTTTATTACTAAAATGATTGGCTAATTCATACCTTTTGGCTCCTCTTTCTAATTGGTATGAACTAAACAAATAGGTGACTTCTTCTGGTGTTTCAATTACGTATTCGTTACTCGTAATTTGGTTGTCTAAGTTGAGGTCTCTTGCTACTCGTTTACTGATTAATCTATTGGCTTCGTAAACACCTAATCTGCTTGAACCATATACATGCCATTCATCAACTTTTATTTCATCAACATAAAGGTTACTTTGTTGTGCAAACTCAGTTACTAGTTGGTCGAACATACTTTGGCCGAAATGGTTCTTTATTTTAATGAAATAGGTTTCCATCCCAGCAGCTCCGTTAGCACCATATAGCATTCCTGGTGATGTTTGATAGGATGCTACCAATGCCGGATTTCTTAATGTTGCCAAATAAATAGAACCCATCGGATCATTCGCAAAATACCAGTTAATCAGCCAGGTTTTCTTCTGCTGCTCTGTTGTAAGGCCTTCTTTTTCTATTTGGTTTATCAAGGTATTACGCAAGTTAGTTGTATTATAGGAATTTAGTAAGCTGAATAAATAGGAAAGTCTAATTCTTTAATCCTTTAATTAAGTTTTTATTATTTTTTAAAAAAAGGTAATTTCTATTACTAATAAGATTTTAGAATATTTACAAAATCTCTCTGAGCCATTTGCCTATTTTCCATGACTTATCTCTAATATTTTTCCATCTTTTTTTTGAATCGAAACAAACGGAACTCCTCCCTTTTTCTCTATTAAAGTGCCTTTTACTTCCCAAATACTATCCCCAATTAAAGAAGCTACAAATGGCTCTTTTGAATATATTCTTTCTCCAAATTTTGCCAACCAAACAGCTTCAGCAATTTTTATGGCAGTTTCTTCATTTGGAACAATCTCATTAGAATTTTGATTCTGAGTATTTAACTTTGACTTGTACTTTCTACAGTTTACACCAGTAGATAATATAATAATTAAACTTAAAATACTACTTAAAAAAAAAACATTTCTCATAAATAAAAGGAATTAAAGTTCTGGGTCAGAAACCGGTGAAACTGTTAATGGTTTAGAATTAGTAGGCTCAACTAATATATTTTGGTTTTCTGAAGATTTACCTTTAACCCGAGAAGCACCTGCACCAAGATTTAGGAGGGGAAAAAGCACTTTATCATTAAACCAATCAATTGAAGAATATGTTGGTTCTCCTCCTGGCATATTACACGCATTTATATTATTTAATCTAGTTGGATCACCAGGGTCACTCGGTTGCTTCAAATTAATTGTTTTAAAATATCCATCCTTTGCAAGTGGATCATATCTTCTTAAGGCCCCATCGGGAGTAACGACATAACCAATTATTCCATCTAATCGATTACTTTTTAAATCATCTTCTGAAAATCTATTATTACCCTTTCCCAATGCAGGATCATAACTTCCATGAGTATGAATATCCGCTACAACCTCTTCGCCAAAAGGAATAGAAGGTGTAACCGCATCACCACCTCCTAATGCAGGCTTAGAATAAGCATAAAAAACTTCCCCGTCATTGGTTACTTTATAAATTGTTGCTCCATATTCCTGACTCTCTCTTATAGAATTATCATTATATAGTTGACCAAAGTTGTTAGCCGCATCGTCCATCGTTTTAAATAAAACACCTGGTTCTAAACCTTCAATTTCAATTGCATTAATTACGACGTTACCACTAAAAGCATAGGTTGATAAAGCTGGATATTTTTTTATTAATGGATCAACAGAAAGAAATCTTCCTAATCTTGAATTATGAATCCGATATTCAAAGCTATAGCTATTTCCGTCTCCAAAAATTTCATTATCGTTTTCTTGTCTTTGAAAACCAAACCTATACTCTCCCCCATTCCAACTCCTACTTGCTAACGGCGCACCAAAAGGAGAATAATCTGTTGCGCTAATTCTTTCTGCGGCAAAGTAATTAAAAGTAGTGCATGTGAATACTGCGGTTTTCTTATCTGAAATGACTGTTAATACATTCCCTAAATGATTAGCCAATTCATACCTTTTGGCTCCTCTTTCTAATTGGTATGAACTAAACAAATAGGTGACTTCTTCTGGGGTTTCAATTACGTATTCGTTACTCGTAATTTGGTTGTCTAAGTTGAGGTCTCTTGCTACTCGTTTTATGTCGACGCCATGTAAGGCGTCGCTACAGCCATATAAATGCCATTCATCCACTTTAATTTCATCTACATAAAGGTTACTTTGTTGTGCAAACTCCGTTACTAGTTGCTCGAACATCGACTGTCCAAAATGGGTTTTGATTTTGATGACATAGGTTTCCAT
>JAIYDG010000715.1 GCA_027487625.1 Bacteroidota bacterium | reverse complement strand
GTATTGCAATTTGTTCATCACTTGCCTTGGCAATATAATCTGTTACTTTTTGATTATAATTCATCTTCCTTATTTTGAATTAGATTTTAGAAAGAAACTCAACAGTAAAGTAAATGAAATTCCTGTGATAAGGTTGCCAATAAATGAATAAAAACTTTGAACAGAAGTGCTATAATATTCTTTCTTTTCAGCAAGTTTTTGTTGTACTTTTTCTGGTTCAACATTTATTCTCTGCATTTTGGTTTGAAGGGAATTCAACATATCTGATACATAGTTTGGGTGCAGAATTTCATAAAATAGATAAGTAAGAACAACGCTAAACAAGGCTGTTGAAATACTCAAAATTGTTCCTTGAAGTAAAGCATCCTTAAAAGTTATTTTCTGTCCGTTGTATTCCTTTCGTTTTTTTATTGTTAGGTAAATTGCGAATAGTAAGAATAGGTAGAGCATTAGGAACAAGATTGTTCCGCCTATCATTTCCGTTTCCAAAGAAATTGCTTTGGGACCGATAAGTTTAAGTCCTAAAAGTGAAACCATTAGAACACTACCTGCGAGTGCGACTGCAAGTCCATTGAAAATTGCTGATTTGTAATTTCTGAAATTTGCCATTTTGTTTAAATTTTTGTTCGTGCAAAAGTCAGTTGTTAAAATCCGTTTTGCAAGATTTTGCAGGTGGAAAAAAAGGGTGGAATTATTGATTTCCAGCCTTTTCTAAAATGGTTTTGCTCAATAGTGTGAGTTCTTTTCTGTTTTTTGCTCCCGACTTTTTGTAAATATTATTTATATGTGTTTTGATTGTTGAAATGTCATTAAAGAGCTCGTCAGCAATTTCTTGGTTCTTTTTACCTTGTGCTATCAGTCCGATTACTTTTTTTTCCTTGTCTGTAATTTGGTTTTGAAATGCCAATTCAAATTCAGTGTCTTTTTTAGTTGTTCCAAGCAAAATGCCAAGCCAACAAACCAAAAGAATGAAAGGAACTAAAAACAAGGAATTACGATTGTTGATTTCTACAAGTCCGTAACTTGACGAGTAATGAAATACGTTAAAAGTTAACATTCCGAGAATTACTAAAATTATCAGAATGATTAAAATGCTATTTTTTTTAAATGTCGCTGTCATTGTTAAATTTTGCCGAGATATACGCAATAAGCAACCTATATTGTATCAATACTCCCACCATATTATATGGTCAGGTAATTTCCACCAATATGCACTATGTTACCTTATTCCCAAGATATTACCTATGTTGGTCAATTAGAATATTATTGCCATCAGGGTCAGTCAATGTAATATGGGCTGGGCCTTTGGTACTAGTGTCTGCTGAGGAAGTTAATTCTATTCCGCATTTAATTAAATGTTCTTGAATTATTCTAACATCATCAAATGTTTCTAAATTTTGACAACTTTCATCCCAACCTGGATTAAATGTAATAATGTTCTTGTCAAACATACCTTCAAACAAACCAATGATGGCGTTTTCATTTTTTAATATCAACCATTTTTGATTGATATCACCACCTAATTTTAAAAATCCTAAATTCTCATAAAATTCTTTGGATTTTTGAATGTCTTTTACAGTAAGACTAATTGAAAATGCTCCTAATTTCATATTGACTAATTTTAAATTGGTTTAATTTTATTACCCTTCGCATCGTACTTGAATGTCAACTCTAACTGAAGTCTCTCTGCAAATTGTTTTTCTGATTGTATTTGCCTTTACCTTTTATTTCATTTTTTGAAATGTAAAAGTAATATTCTTTTGTCAACCTATTTCTGGATTCTGCATTTTTGGGGTGATTTATTTTCTAACAAATTACGCCCTTCAGGGCTAAGGAGATTCTGCTGGTAGTTAAATCCATTTTTTTGGCTAATGTTATTCTTTTATTTTCGTAAAATACGTTAGAGGAATTTAAAAATCTCACTTAGTACAAATGCACATTCTTCCAAAACAATAAAGCCAGTTGCCAGAGGCTAGCTGCTAGAAGCCTCAAATGAAAGCCAATAGCTAAAAGCAAATGGCCAATGTTTTCTTTTAGCATTTAGAAAAATCTAGAAACTAAATTAAAATTTCACAGGAATGTCATATTCAATTTCGGTGATATTAAACTTTGCGTAACTGAAATCACCTTTTTCTAATCTCCACAACACTTCAAAGCGTGTTGGAATAAGCAATTTATTTAATGCCTTGTAGTCTGATACTTTAATAACCCAGGTCTCTAAATTTTTTAAGTCCATATACCGATTGGTTTCCATTTCTGTTATTTCACCAATTTCGTTGAAAGTAATTTTAAAGAATAAAGAAAGTCCCTTATAACTAAAGGTAAGTTTTGCGCTTTTGTCGTCAATTGGAAACCATTTTAATTTGTCACTCGGTAAGAAATTTGTAGGATATAATACACTTTCTCCAAGCCAACGAAGTAATTCACCTTGATTGTATTGTTCGCCTTTGGCATTTATTATGTTAATCAATGAGAGAACTGAAACAATCAATCTTCCTTTGTCTGCAATGTACATATCTTGGGCAATAAACATTGCTGTAGTACCTTTCCAAATGAAACCCGGTTTTTCAGTTGATGCATATTGTTCGCCTTTAATATCCATCCAATCTTTTTTTAGGTCTGCCTTAAATTGTCCTTCGTGTTTAATTCTTGCATAACTTATGAAAGGCTGTCCTTCTTTTAAAATATGCTTGAAATAACGTTTCACAGGTTCTGGCAAACTATCTATTTGGCTTTTGTGAAATTTTTGATGTGATATATTTTTTGATTGAGCAAAAAGTTCAATTACCTTTTTTCGGAATTGTATAGATAAATTTATTTTGCCTATATAGAAGGCCAATAACAGAAGCCCGAGTATTAAAAATAAGATTGTCATAATTTTCATTTTTTATAAAGTGATCTAATTTGAGGCCTCCAACTATTCGAACAAAAAGCCAAAAATGTTAGTAGGACTACAAATCTTCTAACTCTTTTATCTCCAATTGTAACCGTTGTAACTAGTATTTTTAAAAGCACTTCTTTGAGCTTTGGAATAGGTTTTTCTATTTCTCTTAATTGAAGAACTTTAGGTGGTCCAAATTTGGCGCAGATAATAACTTTCATTATCTAAATTTTACCTTGTAATTTTCCCAACTCTTCCGCTTCTTTCAGCCATAGTTTCCTTTTATTATCATCAGATGATTTAATAGGGCCAAAAGTTTTAATATGAACGGGTTTTATTCCGCTAAATTCTAAAATCCCAATTTTCATAGAATGGTGTCCAGGACTTTTGTTTATTAACCAATAATACCAATTAGGTGTATCTGTTGTAACAATTAGTTGAGCTGTTTTACCTGTTAATAATTTGTCCCAAAAAGGTCCTTTTTCTTTGTATTTAAATGCAAAATTTGGAAGAAAGACTCTATCTATAAACCCTTTCAGTAATGCTGGATAAGTGCTCCACCAATTTGGATAAACAAACACCAAATGTTTGGCTTCTAAAATATCTTTTTGTGCTTGAATTAAATCTGGTTCTAATGCTGTTATTTTCCTATAACCTGAAATTAATATGGGATTGAATTTTAAATCAATTAAGTTAATGACTTTAACTACAGTACCCGATTGTGTTGCTCCTTTTCTGTAACTTTCGGCTAAAGCATAACAATAACTTCCTTTATCAGGGTGTCCATT
>JAIYDG010000191.1 GCA_027487625.1 Bacteroidota bacterium | reverse complement strand
TTTTCACACCACCACCACCACCACCACCACCACCACCACCAACAACAATTATAACAATAAATATTATAACTAAGAAATTTTTTTCATTACAGCTCCGGCTACGATCACGTTCTGTTGGAAAGTTATCTGGTTCCTTATCTATTTGAAAAAAAATACGCACCAAAATTGGAGAAACGTGGAAATAAAGTTACTCAAATTCGAACAAACTTGGGAATCTGTTTTCGAGATGTGACAAAATTATTGGCTCCGTCGACCAGCTTGAGAAGTTTTGGCAAACTGTTTAATTTGGAGCAAGTCAAGGCGCACTTTCCGTTTGCTCTGCTCAACTCTGTCAACGTCTTGAACAGACCATCCCTTCCAAACGACAAACGCGAGTGGCAATCAGATTTGACCGGGTCTGATAAAATCACAGATGAGGAAATTCGCGAAGCTCAAAAGTTGTTTAAGCAGGCAAAATGTCAAAATTTAGGAGACTATCTGAAGGCCTACTTAAAATTGGATGTGCTAATTTTGTACAAGGCTACACAAGAATGGAGAAAGACTTTGAAAAAGTATGTGGACATTGATTTTGTGGAAGCTCGAAAATTTACAATTTCAAGTCTAAGTAATTTGGCTGGATTCAAGGCGGCTGCAAGCAAGAAACAAATTGGCACTTTTTTCCCCAACAATAGTCAAATTTATCGACTTTTGCGAGGAGGCATGAGGGGGTAAGCACATTATTTATTACTTTCAAAACACATGTTTGCTTTCGTATCTTTAAAAAAATCTTTTTTTTAGACATGGTATTGTTATTAGTGTTGTTGTTGATGTTGCTATGGAAAAAAATCTGAGACACTTTCGATTTTTATCTTGCAGGGGTCTGTGCACAATTTTGAGAAGCGAAGCCGGAGGTCAAACTGACCTTGAAGAAACCAATGTCGATGTCAATGTCAATAGGGCCTACAAAAACAATGCACATTGGTTGCCTCAAGGACAGGCCTCCAATTTTGTGGCCTACTATGACGCAGCCTCACTGTATCCAACGAGCGGTAAGCATCACCAACAGCACAAATCATTGTTTTCCGCCGGCAAAGCCGGCGGCTAGGAAAGGAAAAGGAAGGGGGGGAAAAACCCCAAACATCCAAAACCCCATCCCCCCCTTCCTTTTCCTTTCCCCTCCTCCCTTCCCCCTTTTTTTCGCAAATCAACCTGCCGCCGGCAAAGCCGGCGGCAGGGTGGAATTGCGTTGTGATTGATTTTCTTTTCCATTGTTTTTTCAGAACTTATCGATATGCCCTTTGGCACGGGATCCTTGTTTGTTTCAACTTCAGATAAGACGCTGAAACGCGAAAATCGATGTAAAAATGTTACCGAAACCGAAGAGGCTGTTGTCATTCAATACTTGGCTTTGGGAGGACACGAAATTTTCACCGGCCTGAAAAATGAAAGTCCCAGTCGTGTCGTTTCCAGCATACACGCCGGACCAGGTCAACAGGTGTTTGGTTACTCTGACAAGCAGAGGTGCGATCTTTTGATGCTCTTTGACAAGACGCCCGAACGTTCACACCGACAGTTACACTATCACAATTACCACGGCTACTTTTGGCACTATGAAGGTCATTTTGAAGGTTGTCCTTCTACGCAAGATCGATACGCAAAATTGAAAATTGACGAAAAAACTCGTCTGTTTGACTCTTTTCGTCACGACTATGCCGAAGCTATGAGCAACGTCAGACCGGATCAAGTGACCTTTCACTATCACGTTTCGTACAGCTGCGATTGGACACACGGCAAGCCTGTGAAGTCTTTTGTCACACCGGAAAAGACATACTTTAACATTCACGAGTTGCTTTTGGCTGAAAAAAAGGAAGAATTTTATCAGCCACCACCTTCTCAGCAATTCTTTCTCAACAAGGATACTTTGATTCGTGACATAATGAAGGGTACAATATCAGGTTTTGTCACAATTCGCGGAGGTCGCGAAAATCGTCCTCACGCGGAAAAAGATGCATCTTCTCATTTTGGTTTTTGTGTGCAAAACTACGCTCCGCTGCCGGAACAAGTTTCGGATTTCACAAAACGTCAAATGAGCGAATTCAACGGGATCGACTTGCCGCAGGTGGATGAGTTGCTTAAAAAACAGCCAGCTAGAACCTTGAATTCCACCACCTTTCACGGAGAAGAAACCATATCCACCAACTATCTCAAGTGGTTGATTGCAGAACGAAACTTTGTCGATTTTGAAGTGACGCATTTTTTATGGTACAAATTTGGTTCGCACACGCGTCAATTTATCGAACCGCTCCTTCAACTGCGTCACGAAATGAAGAAAAAAGGCAATTTAGCTGCTGCCGAAATTCTCAAGCTGCTAGTCAACGGACACTATGGGTAGGTTTTTTCATACTCAATTTTTCAGGCTATGTTTCGGTACGTTGAGGGGCCAAAAAAAAAGGCCAGAGACCTAGGCACACTTAAAGGAAAGTGTGACTAGGTCTCTGGCCTTTTTTTTTGCCACCCTGTTTTTCTTGTACAGGGTGGTGAACCAAATATAAAACTTTTTTAAAAAAATATTATCTTAT
>JAIYDG010000591.1 GCA_027487625.1 Bacteroidota bacterium | reverse complement strand
TTTTTTTTGGCGGGGGGTTGGCAATACGTCTAGTCATTTCATGACCCGTTTTTTTCCTTTTCCAGAATTGATTGACATTCCGTACGGTACGGGATCGCTCTACGTCCAAAGTCCGGATCCCGGATCTCTGCGTCGCGAGGCCCGCTCTCTCAACGTCACGGAACGCGAGGAGGCCACCGTCGTGCAGTATCTGTCTCTCGGCGGTCACTCGAAATTTACCGGACTCGATTCCGCTCGCCGACCGGATCGCATCTTGTCGAGCATTCACGCGGGACCCGGACAAGCTGTCTTTGGTTACACCAACGTTCAGAGAGCCGATCTGACCCTATCTTTTAGACGCCGACCGGAGGAGGATCCGGAAACCACTCCTCGGACTCGTCTGCACTTTCACAATTACCACGGAGACCACTGGCACTATGTCGGTCACAGGGAGGGTTGCAAGTCTACCAAGAACATGTACCTCTCGTTCGACCTCAACGAGGAAACGGAGACCATGGATTCTTTTCGAAGGGCCTACGCAGAAGCCATGACAGCCGTCAGACCCTCCCAAGTGACCTTCAGCTATCACGTTTCTTACACTTGCGACTGGTTTCACGATACCCCCTTGCCCTCTCTCAACGAGGGAGTCGAAGGGCCTACCTACCGCAACGTCACCGAGCTGCTGGCGGCAGAGCGGGCCCAAGAATTTTACGAGCCACCTCCCAGGCAGCAACAATTTTTGAAAAAATCCGTTCTCGTTCGAGATATCGTGGCCGGAAAGATCCAGGGGTTTGTGACGCTTCGCGGAGGCCGAGAGTCGAAGAAAAAAAACAGCACACCGGCTCAGAAACACTTTGGGTGTTGCGTTCAAAATTACGCTCCCTCCAGTCGAGAAATTTCCGACTACACCAAATCTCAGATTGCCGAGTACTACGGACTAGACGAGGAAGGAGTGGAGGCCTTTTTGGCCAAGCAGCCATCCAGAACTCTCAACTCGACGACCTTTCACGCTGAGGAGACCATCTCTACGGCCTACCTTTGCTGGCTCATCAAGCACCGCGGATTTGTCGATTTCGAAATCACCCACTTTCTCTGGTACAAGTTTGGATCTCAGCCTCGCGAGTTCATCGAGTCTCTGCTCCAGCTGAGACACCGCCTCAAGAAGGAAGGCAACGTCGCGGCGGCCGAAGCCGTCAAGCTGATTGTCAACAGCGACTACGGGTAATTGAATGACAAATTGTTTTAAGAAATTAAACATCATTAAGTTTTTTCCGGTATTAACGACATTTTTTTTCTTGTTTAGTTTTCAGTGCATCCAAGCCTGCGACTACGACGACACCAAGCTGGTGACGGGGGAAAATTTGGTTCGACACCGGACCACCAAATTTGCCCACCTCTCGCTCAAGCACATTAGCCTCATCGGAGTGGTGAGAATGAAAGTCAAGGGTAAAAAGAAAAAAAGGCCGGCACAAGAACTCTGCACTCGGCCAACTTTGGCCTCTTCGTTTTTTGACGACGCCGCTGCCGTTGCCCCCGTTGACGACGACGAAGACGACGAAGACGACGAAGAGCTGGAAGACGACGACGGGTACGACCAAAACGGAGAGGAGTTGGAGAGGGGAATGAGCGAGTCCGAGTACGATTCCGATAGCGAGGAGGATGAAGAGGATAGACCTGTCGATACTTCCGGCGACGTTTCGGAAATGCTAGTTGCAGAGCGAGAACAAGAGGAAGAAGAGATTGTGGTTGTCGGTCACGATCACACTTATTCTTGTAACAAGAGCGTTGTCGCGACGACGGCGAGAAAGAAAAGAAAGATTGCCACCACCAGCGAGTGGAGAAAAAAGTCTCACTACCGTTACTCTTTTCTCTACTCCATGGTCAGCAGCGGGGTGACTAAAAAAATTCGAAACTGCATTTCCAAGGCCGTGGCCATTCTCAGCAATTCAAAAACCATTATCCTCGGTCACGTAAATTTTTTGCTAGAGTGTCTCGATCCCCGTCTGGCCCAGCTCTGCTACATGGACACGGACAGCTGCATCTTTAGCTTCACCCATCCGTCTTTGGAGGACAATTTGCTGCCGGAAAAAAAAGAGAGGTGGGCGGAAGAAAACATCATTGCCGACGAGACGGGAGAAAACAGCTGTCACGGAAAGCTCAAGTTGGAGGGAACCTTTCGGGTGGGGCTGTTTAAGGCTCTAAAAATTTACCGGCTCTTTACCACCAGCCAATTTCAGGAAGAGCAAAAGAGCCAGAGCTGCTACACTAGATGCAAGGGCGTCAACAGAAACATTGCCAAAGTCATTCCCAACGCCGTTTTCGATAAGGAATCCGTCGAAACCGTGGTGGTGCATAGGTCGTGCTTGAGACCTTCTCGGACAGGAGAAATGCTCATTGCCCACGAGTGCAAGAGTCTGGCTGCTCCCTTCAATCTCAAGCGTCACGTTCACAGCGACGGTATTCACACGTTTCCCATCTCTTATGTTGCAGACAACGAAGACGAGATCGACGGCGGCGACGACGACGACGACGATGGAGAAGGTCAAGGCTCACTTTGAAAAGACTCTTGAAAAAAAAGGCGTCGCCCTGACTGCTCAGCAGCTTCTCGAGCACGCTCGTCTGAAGAAATTAGAAGGAGTTACGAAGAAAAAAATTTATAAATTTTTACAAACGCACCCCATTGTTGCACACTTTTCTACCGCACGAAAAAACGCGCACTTTCAGTCGGCGACGGTCATGCGTCCCGGCGTCTTTCAAATTGACTATGCAGAGTTTCACAAAAATTGGTTCATGTCAAATAAAGGCTCTACGGGATTCTTGGTTGCCGTAGAAAATTTTACAAACAAGTTATTTGCCGTTCCTAGCACGGGAAAGGGAACCAAGCAATGGGTCAAGGCCATTTCCGAATTTGTGGAAAACACGAGAAACGTTCGCGTCATTCTCTCCGATCGCGACTCGGTAGCTAAAAGTTCAAAGTTTAGAAAAAAAATTCAGCAAGATTACAACATAAAGTGGTTGTTTTTGCGCAAGGGACACAAAGCCTATCTGGCCGAACGCTACGTTAGATTTCTCAAGACCAAACTGAGTCAGGCTCTCCGACAAAAGGGGGGAAAATCTTGGGTAGATTTTTTGCGAGAGATATGCAAAGAGTACAATCGAAGCAAGGTAGAGGGAACCTCCTTTCGGAGACAAGCCGTCAACCAAGCGAATTTTTCGCAATTCCTAAGTCAGCTGTTAAAAACAAAAGAGCCGGAACTGCTCTTCAATTCTAGCAAGGCCGGACCTTTTGTCCAGGAATCTTGGAACAAAAAAATTTTCAAGTTTGATTTGGGGCAGCGAGTGCTCTTGTCCAGAGTTGCCAACTGGATAGATGCCGGCGAAAAAATGCGCGTCTTTACTCGTCCCAGTGTGAGAGGGAGTTTTGGGTATCGCGTTTTTACAGTCGGAGCTAGACAACTAAGAGCGACGAAAAATTTTAAGTCTCTCGTTCCGGTTTACAGTCTTCTCGAGCTGGGACCCTCTCTTCACTTTTACGCCAACGAATTAAAAAATGCGCCACCGTCTCTCGTTTCAGAGCAGCCACCGCCTCAAAAACAACAATAATCCAAAACAATGCATCTCCAGCTGACAGGTCGACTCGAGCCAGGAGAAACGCACGCCACCATCGATCTTGACGCCGGCGACATTTTCTCGGGGAAAAAAGCCATTGTCTTGACCCTGCTTAACGTCAGCTTCTGCTCACAGATTGATCACGATCACTTTCCGCCGCCGGTAACCGCAATGTATCCGGTAAATCCCAACCGCTATCAAGAAACTGTAACCGTTCTCAAAAGATCGAGAAGAGAGATTCTCGTCGACGACGAGCCGAGAGAAAAGAGAAGCTCGGAACTCCTTCCCATGCAACTCAGATATTACGCCGGATTTCGAAAAATAATTTTTGACTTTGAGATTGTCGACTTTAAAAGTAAAAGTCCGCGAACGATAATCGAGCAAGTGCTAGCCGGCCAACACAGTCAAGCAACCATGAACCACTTTCAGCAGTTGCTAAAGCATTCGCCCCGCTACGAGCTGACAGAGTCCAACGAGAGAAGCAAGAAAAAAGTTCAAATCTCTCTGCCGCCCCTCACCAGAATACTTTGCAACAAGCAATCATTTTTTGGACTGCTCGGATACGAACCGCCTCAGCTCAAGAAAATGGAAGCCACCGATGTTTGGTACTTGGAAAATTCCGATCGAACTCAAAGCGAAGTATTTTTGGCCACCACAGCTGTCAATACCAATCTAAATTTTTCCTACCACCTGGGCAAATACGCTGCCGAAAATAAATACACGATCAACTTTCAGCGACTGGACCCCAACTTTTCGTCTATCTTGAATCTCGACTCTTTTTGCGAAAGAAACGCTACCGCCAGTCTCAAGCTATTTCAGCACGTCTTGGAAGCAACTATCGAAATCTTGGGACTACCCTCCGACAGCTTGCAGGCCAAGCTCGTCACGGCCGACGTCATTTCGCTCGACAAAGTCGAGAGCTTAAAAAACGCTTCCGACTCTGAAGATAATTTCGGACTCAACATTGAAATGGGGACTGACATACACGAGCTGATTGGCACAATAAGCGACACCGTTTCTTGGTCGCTCAAAAAGTTGGATCTGAAAATTTTGCCTCCGGCGCAGACCCTCTCCGAAGAGCAGCTGGCTCGGTGCAAGCACGTCGTCGACACCCTAAAAATTTACTTTTTGAATCAAACTAGCAGCAACTCTATTGTACAGGGGTGGCAGACTCGGTATCGGCAGTACCTATCCGACTTGGAAAAATCTCTGGTCCCTCCGGAAGGACCCGCGGGTGACGCCGTTCCAGAAAGCGAAAGCGGTCAAGTTTTAGAGACGACAAACGAGGCTGGTGCCGGACCCGCAGGCGATAGCCAACTCGAAGGTGAAAAAGTTTTCGAGGAGACGCCCGCTGAGAAAGAAAAACCTCCTACCGAACAAATTCAAACTCTGACGGATCAACAACAACCTCCCACTGAACAAGTTTTGGAAGCTCCCGCTGAACAGCCTCCTACTGAACAAGTTGTGGAAACTCCCACTGAACAAGTTCTAGCTCCGACGGATCAAACTCCTACCCAAGAACAACCTCCTGCTGCAGAAGAAGAAAGTTCCTTTGCGTCAACAGAAGAACCGGCTGTTACGCAAGTTGAAACGGTGGTCATAAATAATCCGGCTCGTCGACCGCCCACAAAGTATCCCGTTGCCAACACCGCCGAAATTCACATTTGCACAGATCCCAATTCTTTTCCGGAAAATTGCACTTTGGTGATTAGAGAAGGAGAACCTTTTGACTATTTAGCTACCAGAGGTCTTTGCTCTGTCTTGGGAATGGTTCGTAAAAGCAGACAGCCCAATGTGCTAACCAACGATTGCGTTTTAAAGTTTGGTCCAAATTTGAGCTCTCTCTCTCTCGAAATTATCGACAATGCCTTCAACACATTTCGAATTACGGGAACAAAATCCATGTGGATTAAATTAGATCTACAATATGTCTACCTCAACTAACGACCGCACTTTTTTTTCCTCTTCGCAGTGTTGAAACTAAGTTACGACCACACGACTCAACAAGGAGGAGCAACAAAAAACGGCAACGACGATAACACCATCTCCAGCGACGAGGAAAACGACGACGACTACGACAACAACGAGTACGACAACGACGACGACTACGACGACGAAGAAGAAGAAGACGACAAAAGCGGAAAGAACGCCGAAAAAAATAAGGTAACAAAGAAAGAAGAGACCTTTCCCATCTATCAAGACTTCATGCCTGAAGCGGAGGAAGCCGAACTGGAAAGCAAAATTGAGAAGGCCGTGGCCAAAGCTCTGTCCAAGAGATCTGTCCAAGAACAACCGCAACCGGCCGAGCGAAAGAAAAAAAAGCGAGTCCAGAAAATTTCAGATTCTTCATCCAGCGATCGAGAAAAAACCGAAGAAGAGGACGAAGAAGAAGAAGGTCACGGCACGGACTCCAACGAAGAAGAGTACGATGACAAGATGAAAAAGAGATCCGGAAAAAGTAAAAATTCTAAAAAGGTCTCTTCTTCAAAGTCCCAAAAGCGAGGCTCCTCCAAAAAAAGTGGTTACACCTCCGCGCAAAAAAAACAGCTAGCCTCTGTCAACAAGTCGCTAACAGGCCTGCAAAAAAGACTGCACAAAATCTTGGACAAGTAATTCACCATGAGCGGAAAAATGGCGTCGGCCGAAAAGCCGTCCAGAAAAAGAAAGAAACTCAAAAATGTGGAAGCTATCAAAAAAAAAGTCGAAGGAAAACTGGTTGTGCCGGAAACCGAAAATGCAAGTCCTCCCCTTCCCGGATTTAATCTTGCCGGAAGACCCGATTTCTTGAAAAACCGAGACGTCGGTTTGAAAAAAAGTCAGGTCAAAATATCAGGTCCGTATCACACGCCGGACATCAACTCAGAATCTTACTGGCACTTTGTCATAAGGTCAAATAAAAATGAATGGATAAGGTTCAATCCAGATTCCATTTCCCTCCTGGTGTACGGAAGCTACAACAATCCGGCCAGAGATACAGCCAGTCGCGAACCGGAAAAAGCAGCCGAAAAGCACGCACTGGAAGCAGGAAAAGGCACCCCCTTCATGTACCTAGATCCTTCCGTGATGGGGACCAGCTTCATCTATCGCGTCGACGTCACAATCAACAATGTTCCCGTTCCAACAAATTCGTATGTCGGCAATCTGCTGCTGCAATACGTCAGGTCGGCGAGAATATTTAACCACCAAGCCAAAAATTTCTTGGCTCTGAGCTCTGACATTGTTTCCAGCGCGACAAGAACCGGACTAAATTCGGCCATGAAAAAAGCTGTTTCGGCCTTTGATTATTACGATCCCCTCAGCGATCAAGGAGCAAGAATTCCGGTTTATCTCGACGGAATCTTTCCTTTCAGCCGAAAAAATGCTACCAGCGAGTCCATCGACAAAACACGGGAACAAAATTTATACTTTCCTCCCGACACTTGCGTGGAAATCAGGCTCCACGTTTATCGAAGCAAGACAGAGGCCATCTTTCACCACCAACTAACTTTGTCGGATTACTTTTCCACCACTCGAACAACGGCGACGGCAGCCAACGCCGACATCACCCTGACGTTTCAGCAGGTGACCTTGGAGTACGAGGCTGTCGAGTTGAAAGCTACAGAACACATCAAAGCCATGAAACAATATCTGGCCGGCGGACTAGGAACCTACAACTACGACATCGTGAGGGGTCAACACCAATCCCTAGAATCCGGACAGTCCTCGACACAAACGGTTTTTCAAATTTCCGAATACGCCAGGATCATCTACATTCTCTACATTCCGGATTGGGCAACCTTTCCCATGAAGAGCACAAACAAACCGCTCTCCGGATTTAGCCGTTTCCCGGCGAACGTAACTTCCATTTCTATCGGATTTGCCGGAGAGCAACACCTGATTACCGAGCGGTTTGAAAATTTTGGAATTGCCGGAACCAACAACGAAATTACCAAAAAAATATTTTACCACGAAGGAAAGAGCAATCGAAAGCACAATTTGTCCTTTGATCAAATATTTCCTCGAGAAAAGGGCGTCTACAGTTTGGTCCAGGTCTTTGTTTTGGACGTGAAAGACTACATGTCCGACAAAGTCGAGTTACTAACAATTCAACACGAATTTGCTAGCACAGCCACTTCCCCTGCCAAACAACAAGTTGTTTGCCTGTCTGTGCATCCCAACGGAAAAGCCACATGTCGATCTGGAAGCACCCAATATGAATGGATCTGGGAATTTTCGACCGTCAATTAGAAAAAACATTTTTTATTTCTCTTTTTTCAGTCCTTTTAAAAATGGCCTCAAACACTACTACCAGCGCGGGACAGGAGCTGACCAACTTGGCGATGGAGGGTCTAAACAGAGCCAGAATCGATCCGCAGACAGCCAGCACCATGAGCAGGAGAAGACTCTTTTTTGTACAAATGAATTCGCTAATAATTTGCGTACTGACTTGCCTAACAATTTGCGTTGTAACATTGACCCGCGTATCCAGCATTCCCGAATTTCTCTTTGGTCCCTGCGGCATTTTTGCCAAACTACTTCTTCAAAATCTTTCCGACGCTTCTTCGCTAACCTCTGCCGCTATTTCAGCGGCAGTGGAGGCTAGCGAAGAATGTAAAATTTAAAAAAGAAATGTTTTTTTTTCCGTGCATTTTGTGTGTATTTTGTGTGTGCGCGCTTTTTTATAATAAATGTGCATTTATAAAACGTGCTTTCCAATTGACGCCATCATTGGAGAATTACGCTTCAAGGTAAAAAATCGACAGGATGAAATAACGCTTCGGGAGCTCGCTAAACTACCATCGAGCTCCGGCGAAACCATTTTTTTGGCGCGAAACCGTAAAACAAAACGATCCGATAAATCTGAATCGTTTTTTTAGTTCTACCGATTAAAAGTGCAACGATTAATCATTCGATTCTCGTCATTAAAAATCGATTAAATATTAGGCTCGAGTAACAAGGCCGGAGCTAAAGTGACGCACACACCACAAGCTCCTCCTTTTGGAGCGCGATTTTTAGCGTCTTTGTCGTCGTCGAGGTGGTGGTCGTCGTCAACGATTCAGCAGTCGTTTGTGAAGAGTAAAGAAGAAACGGTCCCTTTTTTTCTCTTGTACTCTTGTTTCACGTGCAAATTGGCTCAAACAAATTTTTGCATGGGATGAGAGTATCTTAGAAAAGAAGAAAGACAAAAACCGTCTCAAAAATAATCATGTTTTCGTAAAGTGAAAAATCGTCTCGCATATAACTATACTCGGGTTCTCTCCAAGTCCTTTGGGCGGTAATATAAATTTAAGAATGACTGACAATAGACTTGGAGAAAAATCGAGTTTTTCAAAAAATGTTAATGTCAAGTGAGGGATTCGAACCCTCGCACTAGAGAGTAACAGATCTTGACTCTGTCGCCTTGGACCGCTCGGCCAACTTGACTTTTTGTGTGTTTCAATGTCTTGCTGGTAATGAGACTCGACCAAAGTTGCCATTTTTTGTCATTTCTCATTACCAACGAGACAAGCAAATTTTTAAAATTATAAAATTTCGTAAAAAAAACCCAACAGCACCCGGTGTTCCCAAGCGGTCTCCCATCCAAGTACTATCCGGGCCCAATGTTGCTTAACTTTGCAATAGTGCATCTTGCAACCTAATGATGGGCCACCGAATCCTGATATGTAGGTTGAGGTAAAAATGGTAAATTTAAAAAAGCTACACACGAGCAAATTCTTGTCGCGATATCGC
>JAIYDG010000063.1 GCA_027487625.1 Bacteroidota bacterium | reverse complement strand
ATGGTAGAAATGACAGAAACAGCAAGTATTCTCAACAATCTAAGTCGACATAGTTTAATTTTACTTGATGAAATTGGTAGAGGAACTTCTACTTATGATGGTATTTCATTGGCATGGGCTATTTCTGAATACCTTAATAAACATCCATACCGACCAAAAACACTTTTTGCTACTCACTATCATGAATTAAATGAATTGGAACAAGCTGGAAATGGAATTAGAAATTACCATGTGGGAGTAAAAGAAGCAGACAATAAGGTAATTTTTCTAAGGAAACTTAAAGAGGGTGGAAGTGAACATAGCTTTGGAATTCATGTTGCCAGGATGGCCGGAATTCCAAAAACAGTTCTTCTTAAGGCCGATGAAATGCTTAAAGAATTAGAAAAAAATAGAGAAAATATAAATCCAATTGAAGCGGGTCGACCAAAAATGCATCCAATTCAATTAAGCATGTTTCAATTAGATGATCCAATAATGCAAAATATTCGTAACCAATTAGAGCAAATTGACCTCAATACAATGTCTCCAATTGAAGCATTATTGAAGTTAAATGAAATAAAAAAGATTTTGAAGGCTTGAAAATCAGAGAGTACAAAATAAAGAGTAATTTTTTTGTAAATACGTTTGCAAAAGTACTTTCTCTTTTTATCTTTGCACTCCCCAAATGCGAGAGTAGCTCAGTTGGTAGAGCATCACCTTGCCAAGGTGAGGGTCGCGGGTTCGAGTCTCGTCTCTCGCTCAAAAACAAAAAAGTTATGGTGGATTTCCATAACTTTTTTTGTTAGACAAACCATCTTATTAAGATGATGAGTCAGCCGCCCGGGTGGTGGAATTGGTAGACACGCAGGACTTAAAATCCTGTATCCTCAACAGATGTGCGGGTTCAAGTCCCGCCCCGGGTACGAAAAGCGATGAAGTGAAAATTTCATCGCTTTTTTGTTTTTATTCAGGCCTAAATATTCAATTACATTTTGAAATTTAAATGTAATATTCATGAACAAGGCAACGCTTTTTTACTTCTTTGATAGATACTTTTTATTTTGGTTTATTGTTTAATAATAATGCCAATTTCGAATATCCGCATTTATACCATAAGTATTTGTTTTATCCAGTATATATATTAAGATTATTTTTAATATGTGGTTTGGAATTAAATTGCTCTATTCAATGAAATTCATGACCCAGAAGGTTGTCACATGTTTATAGGAAAATGCCTTAAACTAAATCCCCCAAACTCTCAACAACGCGGACCAAAGGTCCGCGTTGTTGAGAGTTTGGGGGGTGTTTCTTCATATATTATTTTCTATTATAATGTCATCTCTTGAGGATTCTAAGAACTTGCTAAAAGATATATAAATTAAAAATTATTCATTTGTTGTGGTTTAGTTTGATTTAAACTGATAATATTAAGCAATAATGTCTCGGTAATTTGTTTTTAAGTAAAGAAGCGGATAATCGTAATGCCAATTAATTGTTTTTACTTTTGAAAATTGACTTACATCCATAAAGGTTATTAGTATTTAAAAATAAAACTTGGTCTAAAATGAAATATATTCTATTCGTAACAATATTCTATACTTCTTTTATTTCATGTGTTCCGAACAATAATCAACATAATAAAAGTATTGATGAAATTAAAATAACCGACTCAAATTTGATTTATGACTTTTTTGAAAAGGATTTAATTCATAATTATATGGTTATTGGCTCCCCACTTTATGATAGCATTCTTTCAGTTTATAAACCAATTGCAATGTCAATTGAATTTTATAAGATTACGAGTGATCATAAAGACACCATTATTCTGCAGAACTTCAAGTCTGATTTGAAACTAATTCATATCCTTTATAACCAAGGGAGTGAACTCAAGTTTTATCCTTATTTGGTGAAAAGCGGAGATACGATAACCATCTACAATCCGGAATTGGTAAAAGGAGATTGTACTGTAATGGGTAATGATACATTAATTGGTATGGTTGCAGTTGCCGGTATCTTTGATTTAATTTTCCAAATTCCTAAAGATAGTTTGGTGGGGACAAAGTACATTAGGTATTTGAATAAAGTATATCTTCTTGATTAAATTGAATAAACAAACAAACCATATTCCCTGGATATGCCAATATGTATTGAGCTTTAATTTAAATTCAAATTATCGATTTACTTAATTCAGCTGTTTTTACACATCTTAATTAAGTACAATATTTTTATTAGAGTTTTCTACTTGACTTTATATTACTCCGTATTACTAAATCAATGTGTTACTATATATAATGTTTTGCTTCTATTGACTTTTTTATGTTTGAGAAAATCCTCTGATATATTAAAATTATGAAATAATTAACAGCATAATTGATACCTAAATTCATTTTTTTACCCTCAAACACAATAGTTTGAGAAAAAAGTTTGATAATACATTTGCGAATATTGCAAATACCTCTACTTTTGCATCCCCTTTGAGAGAGACGTCAGTCGAAAACAAAGTTTGTTCTGATTAAAAATAAATGCAATTATTATTTGGTTTTAAAGATATTTAATTATCTTTGCCTCCCCAATCTGGTGAGGGTTTAAAGGAAATCAACTAGTAAAAAATAAATTAAAATAATTTGGATATTTAAAATTTTAATTTACTTTTGCAGCCCCCTTAACAAAGAGTGTTCAGGTTTGTTCTAATGGGTGTTGATAACTAAACAAAATAAAATTTGTTAATTTAAAAATAACACTTACCTTTGCACTCCCTTAACGAAGAGAGATAAAGAGAAGAAGAGAT
>JAIYDG010000168.1 GCA_027487625.1 Bacteroidota bacterium | reverse complement strand
TATCTTCTATTTTGATAGAATGAACTATAAACGCATCAATCAATTGCCAATTATGCCCACTTTGGGGATAAATTGGAGCTTCTAGAATAACTGTGCTCGTATAGTTTCGTTTTACTAACTATGCGAGCACAAGTCAATATTACAAAACAGCAGGAATGGCTGCAAAAGTTCCTGCTATTCATGGGAAAGCTGATGGCTTTTCTTGTCATACTTCTACTTTTTGCATTGACAACAAATGCTCAAAGAACTGCGGTTTATGATGATGAAATTCGTTTTTACAACAGAGGTTTAGAGCTCTTCGAAAAAGAAAAGTTTGCCGCTGCTCAAAAACATTTTACATGGTTTTCTGGCATAACAAAAGACCCTCAATTAAAAATTAATTCCACTTATTACGCTGCAACCTGCGCAATGGAATTATTTAATCCAGATGCTGAACCATCCTTAATTGCTGTAATTCAAAAATATCCTGAAAACCCAAAAGCAAAATTGGCTAAATTCCAATTGGGTCGATTTTATTATAGAAATAAAAACAATAAAGATGCAGTAAAATGGCTTAATGATTTAAATCCGGAGTATTTATCAAATACAGACCAAAAAGAGTATTATTTTACATTAGGTTATTGCCAGTTTAAATCGAATTTATTTAAGGAATCTAAAAATTCGTTTAAAGTAATTAAAGACGAAAAGAGTAAGTTTTACGATGCCACAAACTACTACTATGGTTATGTTTGTTATCAATCAGGAGATTTCAATGAAGCCCTCGAACATTTTGGAAGAATTAAATACCATAAAACATTTGGTCCTTTAGCATCAGTATATATAGCTCAAATTTATTTTTCAAGAAAACAGTTCAAAGAGGTTATTAATTATTGTGATACTATTACCAATAAAGATTTGGCAATTGATGTTGCAGGAATGTTAGGTCAATCACATTATAATTTAGGAAATTATTCTAAAGCCATTCCTTATTTGGAGCAATTTATGAAAGATGCTCCCGTAATGCCTAAAAACAATGATTATTTCCAATTGGCATATTCTTATTATAAAAATCAACAATACAATTTTGCCATTGAACAACTTCTGAAAATTGAAAATCCATCTGATTCAATAAAACAAAGTTCCTTATTTACACTTGCTGATTCTTATCTAAAAACAGACAAAAAAGCCAATGCAATTGCGGCTTTCGATCAGTGTTACGCAGCAGATTCTTCAAGTAAAATGGCTGAAGAAGCTTTGTATTTTAGCGCAAAAATATCAGATGAAATGAATGTTCAAGGAAGTGCGATGACCAAATATGTTAAATATTTAGAGCAATTTCCTGAAAGTGATTATATAGACGAAGTTAGATCAAATCTTGGGAGTTTACTCCTAAATGCAAGGAACTATAAAGAAGCAATTCGAATTCTGGAAAGTCTTAAAAATCCTGGTAAAACGGAAAAAACCATGCTTCAAAGAGTTTTATATTATAGAGCTGAAGAACTTTATTTAAACAACTTATTTCCAGATGCTTTAAAACTATTTAATAAAGCACTTGAAATTGGTAATGACCCATATATAAATGGATTATCTCATTTTTGGTTAGCTGAAATTTCTTATAAAAACGGAAAGTATAAGGAAGCTTTATCATCATACCAAAAGGCACAATCATTTACAGATTTCAAATCAACCAGATTTTACCCACTTTCTTTTTATGAAAGTGGTTATTCAAACCTTAAAATTGAAGATTACAATTCAGCAGTTGAATCTTTTAAAGAATATGTAAAACTAGATCCAGGAAAAGCTAGTCCTGAAGTTTATACTGATGCAGTGATAAGAATTGCAGACTGTTATTTTGTTTCGAGAAAATATGATTTAGCAATAGAGTATTATGATAAAGTAGTTAGTGATAAACTAAATGGTTCAGATTATGCTTTATACCAAAAATCATTGATTCTAGGTGTTCAAAACAAATACAAAGAAAAAGGAGCTGTATTAAAAACCTTGATTTCTTTGTTCCCAAAATCAATTTATATTGATGATGCTGTTTTTGAAAATGCCAATTTGTATTTATTGAGTGAAGAATATCCTTCTGCTATCAATGAGTTCAACCTTTTAATTACTAATTATCCAAGAAGTATTTATATCAGAAAAGCCAGGTTAAGTAAGGCTTTGGCTTTGTTTAATGCTAAAATGGATGATGAAGTATTAGCTGAAGTGAAAGTTTTAATTACTGATTATCCTAACTCGGAAGAAGCAAAAGAAGGATTGGTAATTGTTAAAAATCTATTGGTAAATAAAGGCGAAAGTGATGCATATCTCGACTATATTAAAGTGTTGCCAAATATTGTAGTTTCAGCTAGTTCACAAGATTCACTTTCATATGAAGCAGCCTTCAATTTATATAAAGTTAAAGATTATACAAAAGCTACAAAATCGTTTGGAAACTATATCAATAAATTTCCTGGTGGATATTTCATTTTAAAAGCAAATTATTTCAAGGCTGAATCTGAAAGCATCTTAAAAAACCACGATGCCGCTCTTATTAATTACGAATATGTTGCAAATGCATTAAGAAGTGATTTCACTGAAAGAAGTACAAGGCAAGCAGCTACAATTCATTATATGAAGAAAAATTATGATGCTGCTTATACATATTATTCAGCATTGGAAAGAATTGCATCATTAAAAGATAATTTAATGGTTTCTATATTGGGTCAAATGCGTTGTAGTAATTTACAAGGTAAGTCAGATTCAGCAGCTGTTGCGGCATTTAAATATATTAATTCAGGAATTGGATTAAAAGAGCAATTACTTGAAGCACATATAATAGCTGGAAGATTTTACATGAATAGAAACAAATTAGATTCTGCTCAAATTGAATTTGCAGGTATTTTGAGAGAAACAAAAAATATATATGGAGCAGAATCTAAATACAACCTTGCATACATTCAATTCCTAAGAAAAGAATATAAAACTGCTCAAAAAACAATCTATGATTTGGCTGATCAATTCAGTGCTTATGAATTCTGGGTTGCTAAAGCATATTTACTTTTAGCCGATATTTTAATCAAACAAAACGATTTCTTTCAAGCAAAGGCTACATTACAAAGTTTGATTGATAATTATGAAGGTCAGGATATATTAACGCTTGCGAAACAAAAATTAATAGAAGTCAATGACCTAGAAAATCAACAAAAAGACAAACAGAAACAACAAATAGAGCAAAGAATCAAACAAAATGAAAACAAATAAAATGAACTTAAAAATGTATTTGTTTGGCATTGTTATTTGTATTGTTGGATTCATTCCTCAAGCAAATTCTCAAACAAAAGATACCACTATAGAAAGTAGAATTTTTGATGTTGAAAAAACATTTAAACCTATTTTATCTGAAGCTATTAAAATCCCTGTTAATCCTAATCCTGAAAAACCAGAATTAAAAAGACCCGAATTTAAATACGAGGTGGAAGCAGTTAAACCTGTTGCTGTGGAACCAAATATTTATACAATAAAACCTTTGAGTTTAGGAACTTCAACTTTGCCTAAATTGAAAAATAATTATACTCGATTTGGGTTTGGAAATTATGCAACTCCCCTATTTGAATTTTACATCAATAGTGTTCGTAATAAGAAATTTCAAACCGGATTTTTTGTAAAACATTTGTCTTCAAATGGCGATGAAAATTTTAACAAATTTTCAAACAATACTCTTTATGGATATGTGAAAACTTTCAAAGCAAAACAAGTTTATTCATTAGATGCCTATTATTACAGGAACAGAATTCAATTGTATGCAACTCCTACATCCATAAGTGATGCAGAAAATATTGGAAAGGTTATTTATGAAACAATTGATTTAAAAGGAAAAGCATCATCAGCTAAAAAAGATAGCAGTGGTTTTGCTCACCAAACTGAATTGGGTTATTACAGGTATCAGAATAATAGGAGTCAAAATGAAAACGATTTTGTCTTAAAAAGTAACCTTACAAAAACCTTTGAAGAAATTCCTTTTGAGTTAGATGCAGGTTTTAGAATTAACCAGTACAATAATGGGAATTTAACTTATAACAGACGTTTTCTTCATTTAAATCCCGAAATTAAAATTGAAGAAAAAGAGTTTTATTTAAGAGGAGGATTTAATACCATGTTTATAGCAGATAGTAGTAAATCAAGTGGACATTTTTTTCCAAAAGCTGAAGGAGGATTCGCAATAATTCCAAGTAAAATGACGGTTTATGCAGGTATTAATGGAAATGTTCAGGTAAATACATTAAGAAGTATTACTTCGGAAAACATATTTGTTTTGAATCCTGAATTAGATAATACCATCAATAAATTTGAAGTTTATGGTGGATTTAAAGGTCAGATTGGCCCCATGACTGGATTTAATATTCAAACATCATCATCAAAAATTGAAAACAATTTATTTTACGGTTATGATTCAAGTTCTTTTAGTCAGTTTACTATTTTTGATGAAGGAAAAGGTAGTTTAACAAGATTATTAGTTAGTGTGAATCATGGTTTTGGTGAAAAGTTTAGAATAAACGCAGCTGCAATTTTAAATAACTACACATTATCTAAAATAAGTAAAGCATCAGGAAGACCAGAATTAGAAGTAAAAACAAACCTTACTTATAATTTAGGAGATAAATTTCTATTCAAATTAGATTTGTTTTATTGGGGAGATAGAAATGTTTTAATAAAAGGCGACAGTAGTTTAACTGAAGATAAAATAAAGGCCTTTACTGATGTGAATTTTGGATTAGAATACAGGTATAAAAAACATTTATCAGCATTTATCAATTTTAACAATTTAACCGGCAATACATACCAAAGATGGTATAAATATCCTGTTTATGGATTTAATTTGCTTGGAGGATTTAACTTTACCTTTTAATAAATAAAAATGGGCTCATTTAAAGTAAACGGCGGTAAACAATTAAAGGGAGAAATTATCCCTCAAGGTGCAAAAAATGAAGCATTACAGATTTTATCTGCGGTATTGCTTACAGAGGAAGAAATAATCATTAGTAATATTCCTAATATCAGGGATGTTATGAAATTGATTGAGTTATTAGGTGATTTAGGTGTTGATGTCAATAAAATTGAAGAAGGAACTTATTCATTCAGGGCTAAAAACATTAACCTAGAATATTTAATAAGTGAAGATTTTAAAAAGAAAGGTGCGAGTTTACGCGGTTCTATTATGATAATTGGACCGCTTTTAGCTCGATTTGGTAAAGCATATATTCCTGAACCTGGCGGAGACAAAATCGGAAGAAGACCTGTTGATACTCATTTAAGAGGATTTGAAAATCTTGGGGCTAATTTCGAGCATAATTTAGGTGATCGTTTTTACAAAATAAATGCAAGTAACTTAAAAGGAACCTATATGGTTTTGGATGAAGCTTCTGTTACTGGTACAGCTAATATTGTAATGGCAGCCACACTTGCAAAAGGAACAACTTCATTGTACAATGCTGCTTGCGAACCTTATGTGCAGCAATTATGCAAAATGCTCAATTCAATGGGTGCTAAAATTACTGGAATTGGTTCTAATTTATTACATATTGAAGGCGTTGATTCATTAGGTGGATGCAAGCACAGAATGCTTCCTGATATGATTGAAATTGGAAGTTTTATTGGATTAGCTGCTACAACACAATCAGAAATAACTATCAAAGATTGCTCAATTGAAAGTTTAGGAATTATACCTAAAATCTTCCAAAGAATGGGAATTCATATGGAATTTAAAGGTGATGATATTTATCTACCTTCACAAGATTCATTTAAAATTGATACATTAATTGATGGCTCTATTTTAACTATAAAAGATGGCATTTGGCCAGCCTTTACTCCCGATTTAATTTCGATTGCACTTGTAACTGCAACACAAGCTAAAGGTTCTGTTTTAATTCACCAATGGATGTTTGAAAGCCGCTTGTTTTTCGTTGATAATTTAATTGATATGGGTGCAAGAATTATTCTTTGTGACCCACATCGTGCTGTTGTAATTGGCTCGAATAGAGAAACCAAATTAAGAGGCATAACAATGTCATCACCTGATATTAGAGCAGGGGTTTCAATGCTTATTGCAGCATTAGCTGCTCAAGGAACAAGTACAATAAACAATATCGAACAAATAGACCGTGGATATCAATTTATTGATAAGCGTTTGCAAGCAATTGGTGCTGATATTACTAGGATTGATTAATGAAACGTATTCTATTTTTCTTTTGTTTGATAGGTTTAATTAACCAAGTTAATGCTCAGAACATAACCCTGAATATTGGAGATACATTTCCAAATTTTCAATACAGGGGAATATTTCAAAAAGAAAATAGACTTTCGGGTTTAAAAGGAAGTTATGTTCTCATACATTTTTGGTCGAGTTGGAATGTAGAAAGTAGAGAAATGCAATTAGAATTCATTCCTATTTATTCAAAATACAAAGAAAAAAAGTTCAAAAAGGGTAAAAAGTTTTATATCATTTCGGTTAGCTTAGATGAAGAACAAAGGTTATTCGATTTAGCAACTAAAAAAGATAACTTACCTTGGAACAGCGACTATTGTGATTTTAAAGTATGGAACTCCGATTTAGTTTTAAAAAGTGGGATTAAAAGAATTCCATCAAATTTCCTTTTAAATCCTGAAGGAAAAATTATAGCAATCAATATTAATGTTGAAGAATTGGAGCAGCTTTTAAGGGGATTTTAGTTGATGTCACAATGTCACAATTAAAGCCATGGCAAAATCTTTGAGCTAATGTTGAAAAAATAGTTTTACAAATGAGTGAGCAAGAAAACAAAAAAGAAGAGAATCAACACGAAGATTTGAATTATCAGGCAGATGGACAAGGTCAGGAAGAGGAGTTAAAAGCAATGGTTGATGAAATTCTAAATCATGATCAATCAAAAACTGACACAGAAACTGACCCAATTGAGCAAATGAAGGCAGAATTGACAGAAGTACAGGATAAATATATTAGGTTATATTCTGAATTTGAAAATTATAAAAGACGCACTACAAAAGAAAGATCTGATTTATTAAGAAGTGCAAATCAAGAAACATTAGTTTCTCTACTTCCTGTCATGGATGATTTTGAAAGAGCCATGAAATCAATCAATGCTGTTGAAGGTAACGAGGCTATGAAAACCGGAATTGAGTTGGTTTATGGCAAATTAAAAACCACTCTAACTCAAAAAGGATTAAAGGAAATGGAAACCAATGGAAAAGAATTTGATGTTGAATTTCATGAAGGTATAACTAAAATTCCTGCTCCTACAGAAGAGTTAAAAGGTAAAGTAATTGATACCCTTGAAAAAGGTTATTTTTTGAATGAAAAAGTTATTCGTTTCGCCAAAGTTGTTGTTGGTGAATAATTTAAAATAAAATGGCAAAAAGAGATTTTTATGAGGTTTTAGGAATCGGTAAAGGAGCAACGCCTGAAGAGATTAAAAAAGCTTACAGGCAAATGGCAATCAAGTACCATCCTGATAAAAACCCCGGGAATAAAGAGGCTGAAGATAAATTTAAAGAAGCTGCTGAAGCTTACGAAGTTTTAAGCGATTCAGAAAAAAAAGCTAGATACGATAGATTTGGTCACCAAGGTGTTGGTGGTGCCGGTGGCGGCGGCGGACAACACATGAATATGGATGATATCTTCAGTAATTTTGGAGATATTTTTGGTGATGGGCATCCTTTTGAATCATTTTTTGGAGGTTCCGGAGGTGGTCGCCAAAGAGGTGGAACACGCCAAAGAGTAGGAAGTAATTTAAGAGTTAAAGTAAAATTAACTCTACAAGAAATTGCAACTGGTGTAGAAAAGAAACTAAAAGTAAATAAACAAGTTGCTTGTAAAAGTTGTGGTGGAAATGGTGCTAAAGATAAATCATCATTTAAAACTTGTGGAACTTGCGGTGGAGCTGGTCAAGTAAGAAGAGTTACTCAAACTTTTTTAGGTCAAATGCAAACAACAAGCACTTGTCCTACTTGTAATGGAGAAGGTA
>JAIYDG010000316.1 GCA_027487625.1 Bacteroidota bacterium | reverse complement strand
GTTTTTGAAAAATATTATGGCACATTTACCAAAGACAGCAATTGGTATTGGGCAAGTGCAGGTAAATCACTTACATCAGTTTTAGTAGGAATTGCCCAGCAAAATGGATTTTTGTCGATAAATGATACCTCTCAAAAGTATTTAGGAGTTGGATTTACTTCTATGACAAATGTTCAAGAACAAAAGATTAAAATTCTTCATCAATTAAGCATGACAAGCGGATTGGATGATGGAGTTTTAGATAAAGATTGTTACAATGCAGCTTGTTTAAAATATAAAGCAGAACCGGGCACTAGATGGGCTTATCACAATGCCCCATATACAATTTTAGATGAAGTGATTGATGTTGCAACAGGTTTAACAATCAATGAATTTGCCTTGGCCAATATCAAATCTAAAACCGGAATGGATGGTATATATTTTAAAACGCCTGGTACGTTTAACAATGTTTATTATAGCAAAGCAAGAAGCATGGCAAGGTTTGGATTACTCATGTTAAACAAAGGATATTGGAACAATACAGCAGTTTTAAATGATTCAAATTATTTTAAAGCAATGATTAATTCAAGCCAAAACATCAATCCTAGTTATGGTTATTTGTGGTGGTTGAATGGCAAAAGCAAATTTATGGCACCAGGATTACAAATGGTTTTTGATGGTCCAATGTTTCCCAATGCGCCAATGGATATGTATTCAGCTTTAGGTAAAAATGGTCAGTTTATTTTTGTTGTTCCTTCAATGAATCTAGTAGTTATAAGAATAGGTAATGCACCTCTAGATTATGGAGATGTTGCTATTACTTATGGCGACGATATGTGGAAGTATTTAAAGAAGGTATTTCCACTTACTTCTATTCATGAATTAAATAATGAAGATGTAAATGTTTACCCAAATCCCTTTTTAAATGAAATTCATATTGATGGAAATTTAAAAGGAGAACTAAACTGGGAGCTTATGAATTCACTGGGAGAAATTGTTCAAAAAGGAACTAGTAATGAACTAAACAACCTGAATTTAAGCTCTGGAATTTATTACCTCAGAATTACTAAAAACAATCAAACTTTGGTTAAAAAGTTGATGAAAGCGGAGTAGGAGATGATTAACCAAAAAGTAATTTTAGGGTTTTCATAGTGATAAACATTTTACCGCTATCGGGTAGTTTAATGAAATCATATTTTAGATAAAATTCTTCTGCAATTTTATCAATAGGATCAACAACTACAGCGAATGAACCAATTTCATTTGAAACTTCATAACTTCTTTTTAAAGCATCAATCAAAAGGATTTTTCCATAACCAAATCCTTGAAATTCTTTGTCAATTGCTAATCTTCCTAATAATATGGCAGGAATACTTTGGTAATTTTTTGGAAGTTTGTTTTTATAAATTTCAGGCAAATTACTTAGAGGAATGCTATTATTTGAAAGTGTATAATATCCTTGAATTCGTTTTGAATCTTCATCAAATAAAACATAACAAGCTGTTAGTTTTCTTTTAACATCTTGTCCTGCCTGAAATTTTATGTAGTTGTTTAATGCATCATAAGCACAATCGAAATTTGTTTTTTGATGATGGTTTTTTAAAAACTCAATCATCATGTTACTTCAACTTTGATTTGAAAGTTTCGTAATCTTTAACCGCATTTTTAAGAACTTTTGATGGTTTTGGAGTTCCATTTAATGCATTAAAGAATATTTCAGCATCTTTTTCTGAACTTATAATTTGTTCTTTTGATTTAATAATTTCATAAGCCTTTTCCTGAACAGTATGAATGATGAAATCAGTTAGATTTCTGTACCCACCTATACGTGCAGCATTTTCAAATAGTTTTTTCTGTTCTATACTCAATCGTGTATCAAATCTAGTTTGTATTTTTTTCGACTTTTCCATTCAATCTTTCTTTCTACAAATGTACGGAAAATGTACGTACATAAATATTAAAAAAATAATTATTGATTTGTAATAGGTTCTCAATATCCCCGGGTTTAAACCTCGGGGATATGGAGAATTCTACATCTAAGAAAAATCCTTCTGATTCCTTAATTGCCCTGCCGGCTTCAGCCCAGGGAAATAAGGTTTGAAAATTCAATAGAGTCCTTAATTGCCCTGGCGGCTTCAGCTTAATTGCCCTGCCGGCTTCAGCCCAGGGTTATAAGGAATTCAATTCAATTTTTAATTATTAGAAGATTCGAAAATTGATCCATTAAAAATTAATGGAATCATTTATCTTCATGTTCAATCATTAAAACCAACTGCTTTTCTTTTTTCTGCTTGATGAACTTACGCCCAATGCTCCCAATAAGGTTCTGGTTAATACTTGTGTAGCAGTTCTTGCAACTTGTTTGGTTACAGGACTACTTAATATTTCTTCTAATGTAGATTTTTCTCGTGGTCCGCTTTTTCTTTCAGGACTTGCTTCATTTTCGTCAGAATCTTCTTCTTTTTCAACTGCTCTGTTTAATTTTTCTGAAAGAATTTCATAAGCACTTCTTTCATCTATTTCACGGTTGTATTTTTTGCTTAATTCGGAATTTTCGCAAATTTGATTCAATTCAGCATCTGTAAGCACATTCATTCTAGAGCATGGCGGATTTAACATCACGGCTGCCAAAGGAGTTGGAATTCCTTTTTCATTTAATCCGGTTACCAGCGCTTCTCCCATTCCTAATTGCGTTAGAATCTCGTCTGTTTTATAGTAATCACTCAATGGGAAATTTTCAGCTGCCAATTTGATAGATTTTCTATCTGCCGCAGTAAATGCTCTTAAGGCATGTTGTACTTTTAATCCTAACTGACCTAATACAGCTCCTGGAATATCAGCAGGACTTTGTGTAATGAAGAAAATGCCTACTCCTTTAGAACGTATGAGTTTAATGATGGTTTCTATTTGGTCTAATAAAGCATCACTCGCTTCATTAAAAATCAAATGTGCTTCATCTATAAATAAACACAATTTTGGTCTGTCTAAGTCACCTTCTTCTGGCAGTTTTGCGTACAATTCAGCCAATAAACAAAGCATGAAACTCGCAAATAATTTGGGTCTGTCTTGAAGGTCATTTACTCTTAAAACGTTTACCATTCCCATACCTTCATTGTTGATCCGCATTAAATCCTCTACATCAAAACTTGGTTCTCCAAAGAAATTGTCGGCGCCTTGTTGTTGCAATTCAATTACCTTTCTAAGAATGGTTCCAGTGCTGGTAGTGCTAATATTTCCGTAATCTTTACTAATCTCAGCTTTACCCTCATTTGAAATGTATTGTAGAACTTTAGTGAAATCTTTTAAATCTAAAAGAGGCAACATTTTATCATCACAAAACTTAAAAATCATACTAACCAATCCGGCTTGTGTATCGTTTAAGTCGAGAATTTTTGAAATGAGAATAGGTCCAAATTCACTAACTGTTGCTTTTAGTTTTACTCCGTTTTGTTTACCTAGAGTATAAAATTCAACAGGATATGCAGTAGCTTGAAATGAGAATCCAGTGGCTTCAATTCTTTCTTTTATTTTATCATTGATTTCTCCAGCAGCAGCTATTCCACTTAAATCACCTTTGATATCCATTACTAAACTTGGCACAGATGCTTTGCTCAATGCCTCAGTAATCATTTGAAGGGTTTTAGTTTTACCAGTTCCGGTTGCTCCAGCAATTAAACCATGACGATTAAAAGTTTTTAGTGGAAGTTTAATAGAAGCATCTTTTAAAACTTCTCCATTATACAAGGCTGCACCTAAAAAAATTGAATCACCTTTTGATGTATAACCTTTTTGAATTTCGTCGATAAAACTTTGCATAGAATAAATAGATTTGAATGCCAAATCTAAACCATGAAAACATTAAAGACAAAGAAATTATGAAGTGAAAGTTGAAATATTATTTTTACAATATTCTAAAATCAAGTAAATATGGTTTTACATCAAATAATAAATGCGAAACAATATTTATTTCAAGATTAATTACTACTAAGTAACTCATCTAAAGGAGTTCTTTTTTTAATAGGCAAAGCCTTGTATTCGCTTACACTATAACCAGTAACTTGTTTGAATTGTGTGCTTAAATACTGAACACTGCTGTATCCCATTTGGTAGGATATTTCACTTAATGTCATTTCATTATAGGCCAATAGTTCTTTCACTCTTTCTATTTTTACTAGGATAATATACTTTTCTAAAGTTTGTCCGGTAAGTTCTGAAAATAGTTTACTTAACTGGCCGTAGGGGAGTCCTAATTTATCGCTTAAATAATCTGAATTTCTGATGATTGTATTTAAGTTGTTTCCATAATAAATCATTTCTAAAACAGAAACTTTTATTTGTTCAAGTATTTGAAATTCTTTGTT
>JAIYDG010000150.1 GCA_027487625.1 Bacteroidota bacterium | reverse complement strand
ATGCTCCACTGGAAGGAAGGCACCAGTATTCTTTCGTCTGTGCATATTTGGGGAATAGCGTAAGCAGTAAATGTTACTGGAGCGCTTGCGATTGTCGAGATTTCTTGTGATCCAAAAATTAATCCAGTGGGAGAGTCGGTATCTGTTCTTTCGTTTTCAACAAGTGTGGAACTACTAAGGCCCAAGATGTTTGTGACTGTCAAGCGGAATGTATATCGAGTGTTTGTAGGAAGAGCAGCAATAATTTCACTGTTAATCGGAAGAACCTGGATAACTGGCCCCGTTTGTGATTCCATAAAGGACTTCAAATCATTGAGGATGAGGCTTGGGGTTGAATAAACAAACTCCCATTTGTACTTTAGTGTCGCTTTGCCTCCATACGACTCCAAACCATCCAAGTAGAAAGGCGAGCATTGTCCGAACGTACTTCCAGAGGCCAAAGCAACCGGATTTACTTGAACAGAGAAAGAAATATCCACAGAACCTGAGCTGAACGGATAGATTATGCGATCCTGCGACAATTTCCCAGTTGCTACAATCTTATCATCCCGAATATCTATTGGAGTGCCAAGCGGAGGATACACTGAAGGATATATGACCAAGGTTTGACTGTTGGACCACAAGCATCGAGCGGCAGAGCCAATCACAGCGATTGTCGAGGCCTTGAAAAAGTCTGCGCATGTGCTTGACATTGGATTAAAGCTGCCTTGGTTTGTTGGACTAGAGAACAATACATCAATGCCAGTCAAATCGTTGTTGTATTTTGCCGAAACAAGTGGAATGGGATCTGTGTAGTAACCATGGAGGAAATTGCTTGTGATGTTTCGGCTCCCGAGGATTTCAAGTCGAATGGGATAGTATCCGGGCTCTGTGTTTGCAGCTGTTACGACCTGGAGCATGGTGGAAGTAAGGATAGTAAAGCGCGTCGTTCCCAGAGATGGAACAAGAGTCAAACGAAGTTGACGTGCAATACGCGGTGAAAATCCATTTCCAACAATAGTCAAAGAGGTCGATGTTTGGTGGTGAACAAGACTGGGCTCCACAGAAGTCAGAACAAGCTCTTCATAAAGGAAAAACGGTTCAACTGGGAATGTTGTTTGAGAGGAGCTAATCAGCAGTGATGCATCACCAAATTGCATGGAAAGGGAAGGAACTTGCACAAAGTAGGTGTTTGAGGCGATTTGAACACCCTGGAGATTAACAAAAGCTCCATTTGCATCGGTGAGCACAACTGTTATCGTAGAGTCCGCCAAATTTTCGGTAATGATTTGGAATGAAAACGAGCCTGTGAATGGACCAGCGTTGGGAGTTATTGACAAGATGCCAGTGGAAAAGTAGCTGAAGACGGCGAAAGACTCTTGTCTGCTAGTCGAACCCGAAACCGTAACTGTAACAGGAAGATTATCTGCAGGGCTGGAACGTGAGGACGGGTAACATAGGAGTGTGCCATCACTAATCCATACAGTCGTGTCGCAGGGCACACCGTCAATATAAGCTTGCTGGTCAAACGGACGAGGGCCAAAGTTTCTTCCAGTTATTGTAACAATAGAAGAGCCTGTAAGCGATGACTTATCAGGGTTTGGTGCGGCGGTAATGATAGGGCTTTCGTACCCCCATGGTAAACTGTTGGACCGTTGGCTTTGGATGACAAGAGATATTGGTAGGGATGAACCAAAACCACCAGGTGCGATAAAGGATATGTATGTTTCGTTTCGAGTCAGTATTGGAACAACAGCAGATCCGAGGAACAGCTGGGCTGATACAGAGCTGAGAGAGCCAAGGTTTTGTCCCGATATCTCAACCACATACCCACCAAGAGCTGCGCCACTTTGAGGCGAAACCGAAAACAGAACGGGAGAGAGATAGCTCCAAACATTTAAGGTTGGGGTTGAGAAGGATTTTGAAGTGACCCTCACACCAATACTACTTCCAGTACCTTGTGGTGTTGTGCATGTGATTGTGGAGGAATTGACAAGTTGTGGATTGGTGCATTCTCTAGCCCCGATAAGTACTTGAACTGGAGACTCAAACATCGGGCCAACAATTGTCAGTGAGGTATTTCCTCCGACCTGGCCAGAAGACGGATGAATTCTGGAAATGACGGGTGTATATGTGAAAAAGCTGTCTGGACTCTGAACAACCTGGCCTGATACATCCACGGATACGCTAACTGATCCTAATTGGACTCCTCTGGGTACAAGGAAGGTTACAAGGTTGTTGGAGCGATAAAAAATGTCTGCAGGCTGGATTGTCACTCCACCCAGAGACAATGTAAAGACCCCACCCAAACTGCTGTATCCAAAGGATAATCCAAACAGTGTTGCATTGTATCCTCCTTCCACAGATCCAGTCACAGGATTCATGTTGCTGAGTGTTGGAGGAAAGTAATTGATGCTTGCGTCGATTGGGTTTGTAATGACGGCTGCAATACCATTGACTAAAATACTCAACGAGCGCTGGATACCGACACCAGGTGGTACAACACACTGAAAGCCACCGCTCGTGAGCAGGCTGGTACTTGTGCAAGTGCGTCCACCAACTTGAATATTGACGAGAGCAGGGGTTGTGGCTGTGAGAAAACGTCCTGTGATGGTCATCGTGCGAGAGGCAGTGTTTGTGGAGTCGACGGGATAAAGTCGAGGATTAATGGAATCCACGACTGGCTCTCGGTAAGTGTATGCCAAGGTGTTGTTGGTTGCAAACCCATTCACACGTGCAAATACCTGCACTTGTCCTGGAACTGCAGCAAAGGTTGTGCACGAAACTGAATTCAAACCAATCCGTTGTTGAGTGAGGCATAGCATTGAGCCAAAGAAAACTCTAACAGTTGACGTCAATGGACCGAAATTTCCACCAACGATTGTAACGATCTGCCCTCCTCCGCAACCACCTTCGGTTGAACTGATTGAAACGAGGAATGGGACGGTTCCAGCGATCAAAGACTGCGACTCTGATGGCGATACTGACAAAGATGTCGTGATCGTTGGTGAATTGGACATAGACTGTGATTGAGATTGGGATTGAGATTGAGATTGAGATTGCGATTGGGATTGCGATTGCGATTGGGATTGCGATTGGGATTGCGATTGGGATTGGGATTGCGATTGCGATTGCGATTGCGATTGGGATTGGGATTGCGATTGCGATTGCGATTGAGATT
>JAIYDG010000665.1 GCA_027487625.1 Bacteroidota bacterium | reverse complement strand
GACACGTTTTGACTTGGGTTATAAGGTCGAAAGCGTTCAATGAGTTCTGTGTCGACACGTTTTGACTTGGGTTATAAGGTCGATATTTATCATCGCGTCTGGGGTCGACACATTTTGACAACGTCATTTATGTCGACATGGAAAATTTTGGGAACTTTCCAAGGTCAAAATTTTTGTTTTGGGAACTAAAATTAGGAACCAACCCACTCTTTGGCAATTTGATAGCCGAACCTTCTTCTTAAGACTTGACCACCGACAAAACACATTAAGGTCGACATTATTATCATATATTTTTAAGGTCGACATAGTAGTGCCAGGATTCGCGCATTCATTGTTGCCTAGTATTTTAAAGTCGACAGTATTCAATGCTATTATTAAGGTCGACATACCCGAAAAATGATTTGTGGTTGTTAAATGTACATGTATAAGTAAAATTTTAAATGACGCCGTAGCCGTAGAAATAACAGGGTACAGTAATGAAATTGCGGTTGAAATAACAGGGTACCGTAACTACATTGCGTTTGAAATAACAGGGTACAGTAATGAAATTGCGTTTGAAATAAAAGTCTACAGTAATGAAATTGCGTTTGAAATAACAGGGTACAGTAATTAAATTGCCAAAGATAGGTACACTAATGACTCCGTATAAGTAACAAATTGCGTTTGAATTAATATGGTACACTAATTACAGACCCCATATAAGTAACCCAATTTCATTTGTAATAGCACCAATTTCATTTGAAATAGCACCCACCAACTTATTTGCCACTTGATTACCTTTAACCTAACCTGCTTTGTACCCAGATGTTTTGAAAGAGTAAAAAGTAAGCATTGACACTAGATACATGTATTCTTTATTTATCGACCAAATTCGAATCGACGTGCTTTTCTCAGTACATAAATTGATTTTAATTGATAAGATTTGTCTTTCTATTGATCACCATATACATCAAACTCTGATAAAACTCTGATTGAGTTAGTATAATTGATTTGTATATAATTTGAAGTTAAAAAAGTACAATAATTACTGATCGAAAGAGTTAAAACTGATTTGATAAAAGCAATACAAGAAAATTATTTCTTTCTAGATTTAGGTCCAGGTTTAGTGTTAGGTGCAGGTCCAGGTGCAGGTTTAGGGTCAGGCAGTTCTGAGAGCCGAATAACGCGAGGGCCTTGCTGTTCTTGGCTTTGGCCTTGCTGGTCTTGGCCTTGCTGGTCTTGGCTAGGCTGGGTTGTGGGAGGCCGGGTATTCTTGTACCTCAACGAGGTGATGAACTGTCCTCGTAGCTCAATGGGCAACTGCATGTATTGACGGATGAGAGTCGTCAACCACAGAACTTTGTAGTGTTTCATTGTCGAAGTATCTCTGGCCTTCTTGAGTCCATTCCACAAAGTGTTGTAGACGAGAGCTGTAAGAATAGTACATTATATTTAATATGTAATACCAATGTGAAATGCCATTATGTTTTGAATAATTAGATGATCTATTTGAAAGTTGAGTGTTTGTCACAATTAGTCGCTACTCAAAGGCAACAAATAAATATGATAAGAAATGTAAAGAAAGTAATAGAAACGTGAATATTTGCTAATCAAATGCAACAAAGTACTTTGAAATGAAAAAAAGTAGTATAGTAATAGGTATTAAACCTGGAATTTTGCCCATCCTATATGCAAAGAAAGCGGGCAACATGTCGTCTTGGTCCCTGGGATCCAGTTCCACTATTCCAGTGAAGATGGACTCGGCCATGAAGAACGGGATGCTGTTCATCAAAGCCAGTTCTGCAGCTGAGAGTTTTGGAGGATCCCTTGCTTGATAGTTGATTGGAAGCTCAATTACAAATGTGTCCTAAAGAAAGCAAAGTAACCGCTTAGTATTGAAATTAACCCGTATACAGTATAATTAAATTATAATTAAACACACTTCACTCTTGTATATAAGTATATATGTACAAATAGTATTAATTACTTCAACAGGATCTGCAGGTTCGTAGATCACCATTTCCAATTCCTCCATTTCCACCTATAAAATAAGGAAACCTTGTTTAAGTTATCACTTTATTGCTCGAAGTCTTAACACATAGTTTACAGTATCATATATCATATAATGTCATAGTTAAATAGACCTTTAAGGGAAAGGAAGAAAGTTATAACTTTAGAAGTCAAATTTGAATTAGTCATAAATTGCAAGTGAGTGTGACGTCAAATTTGAATAAGTCATGGGAAAGGGTCTTTCAATTGCAATTAAGTTTGACGTTGCAAGTTAGAAAAGAGTGAGGCATAAATAGGAATGTACTTAAAAGAGATCGTCATTTGAATCAGGAAACATTGAATCAAGAGATTCAAATGGGTCGTCGTAGATTTGTTGAGAAAGAACGGGAGAAAGAACATTAGTAAAGTCAGGACAGGTCGTGCTCGAGTCTACACCTGTCAGATTGTTGCTTAGAGCAACATTAGTAAACTCTTCAGGACAGGTCGTGCTCGAGTCTACACCTGTCAGATTGTTGCTTAGAGCAACAAATCTGTCAAAACTAGAGTCTTGAATGGCATTGTATGTGCTAACATCAACTTGTACGACTGGCACGGTAAGGTTGACAATGTCCTCCCCATTCACATGTGAGACAGAGAAAGTGTCCCCTTTCGCCGTATCGAACGGCCAATTGTCTGGGAAGTCTAGCAAATTAAAATTGCCAAGTTCAGTGTTCTGTACCTCCAAATATTGGGCAGGATCGATATCGGCAGGTGGGTCAGCATTAGGAGCCTGGGGGGCGGAGGTATCTGAAAGAGAGATACCAAAGAAGGGGATGAGAATTGAAATTCGATTACTTAAAGTACCAAGATTGCGTTTGAAATAACATGTTGCAGTAATTAAATAGCAAATGATAGGGTACTGACGCCGTTTAAGAAACAAATTTGCGTTTGATATAAGGACAGTAATTAAATTGCAACTGAAAGGGTAATTTCTGAGGGCGTTTAAATAACTGCGTTAGTAATAATATTATAAAGTAATTAAATTGCACACGAAAGGGTAAGTAAGTAAGTAACCCTATTGCGTTATAAAGAATAGTGTTCAATTTTTTTGCAAAAAAGCATGGTATCCGAAAGTAGTATTAATATTATAAATTTATTACCTTGCATTGGACCTTTTGAGGTCGACTGGACGGGCTCATTCGAGGTAGCTGTTGGACCTTTTGAAGTGGAAGGCACTGGCTCATTCGAAGCTGCTGGCATAGGAGGGGGCCCTTGAGAGGTCGATGGAGTCTCGAAATCCTTAAGGATTTTCCTCATGGCCTCGGCGAACAATTCCTCTTCGGTCCTTCCAGCTGTAAGAGTTTAATTATCATGATGAAATAATATGGTATAGTAATTACATTGCAAATGAAAGGGTAATTACTGACGCCGTCTAAGTAACTAATTTGCTTTTGAAATGACATGGTACTTATATAGCAAACGAAAGGGTAATTACTGACGCCGTCTAAGTAAGTAATTTGCTTTTGAAAAGACATGGTACTTATATAGCAAACGAAAGGGAAATTACTGACGCCTCTTAAGTAACCAGTGTATGTACATTAAAGTTTGAGAAGAACTGTTACCTGACAAACTCTCATTCTTGACAGTTTGTGCCACTTTCTCCATATTTAGAATAGCATTCTTCATCTTATTCAAGCTGGTGTTTTGTTTGGCATCTTCAGGTGACTTTGCAGCTTCAGGTGACTTTGGCTTTTCGGAATCTGAAAAGTATTGTGTACAATGAAGCAACAATTGATTGCAAAAAGTGGTATGTAATTAAGTTTGTAATGTACTTGAGAAAAACTAAATACTAAGAAAAATTACCAGATGGCACTGTGCTTGGAACAGGTGACACAACCACATCGAATTTCATGTGAATAAGGTCATCAACGGAAGCAAAAATGCTTGTCTGTGCACCTGGAAAAAATATGACATTGTTCAAATAAGGTTCACAAGCACACGTTATCCATTAAGTAAAGAATGTTTATTGTATGTATAAAAATAACACTTCTTATAAATTGCAGAGGAGTAAGTATATTTTAGAAGTATTAATTCTTTTTGGCAATGATTAATGAAATGACCTCGTGAGAATACTAATCGTTAGCAATTACGTAAAAACAAAGTACCTTTTCCATCTTCCTCTGGATCCTTTTGTTCTGGCATGGCCTCCGGTTCTGGTACGGCCTCCGGTTCTGGCATGGCCTCCGGTTCTGGCATGGCCTCCGGTTCTGGCATGGCCTCCGGTTCTGGCATGGCCTCCGG
>JAIYDG010000396.1 GCA_027487625.1 Bacteroidota bacterium | reverse complement strand
TTCTATTTTATTCTGTTTTACATCTTGAAAAGTTCGCCCTTTATGTTTACCAAAATTAATTTTATAATTTGAATAATTTATTTATATAATTATCAAGAAATAAATTAATTTGGAAAACGAATAATTATTTTTTTATGTAAATTGATTTTCTAACGAATTTTTGGCGTAAGTCCATTTTTGTTGCGATTTTTGTACCGATTTTTTGGCGTAAGTCCATTTAGTGAGTGTTGGGGGCGAAAACCTCATTCTCTCATATATTTCGTATCTGTCATATTATAAATTAGAATTTAAATTTATGCAAGAACCACATCAAAATACTTTATCGTACCAGAAGCTTCCCAGGGATTAGGATAATAAAAGTTAATTCTGTAAGTTGTTCCAGAGCTGGTGGGTTGTACTTGTTCAACGGCTTGCATACTTTCAACATTTAAAGTTGTAGGTAAATTTCCATTATTGATAATGTATCCAGAAATATCAAACCCTTTATATTTAGTGTTATCTGAGTCATCTTGGTCTTCATACTAGATACTCCAATTTTTCATGGTTTGTTCGATATTTCCTAGATTTACATAATCTAATTTTTCTGCATATTTTACGTAATTTAAAACAAAATTTTGTGCGCTGACTGCAAGACTATAATAAATTTGTGTCAATTTATCCATGTCTCCAAATTGTTTTCCACGAGTTATTGGGGGTATTATACAAAATTTCATCATCATTCTTAGTATTTTATTCATTCTTTCATTAGTTCCTTTCGCAATTAAACCTTCTAAATACAATCTAGAGTCCCTACCTAAATCTTGATCATCTTGCATTTGAAACCATATGGTTTTTGTCAATGCGTCAAATGGAGGCTTAGTGTTTTCGTCATAAAACTCTTCTATATTCTTAGTAGACCATCGGGCATTGGTTTTGTCCTGAAGTGCTGCAGTATGAGCCATATCTAAATAATCTAATGCTTTCTTAATTTGTGCCTCATAATTTGCACGAGCCTTTCGGTCTGCTTCACTTGATTTGGCATCCAGTTCTCTTTTTCTTCTATTTAATTCATCTGCTTCTTTTTGTCTTCGCAATCTGTCCCTTTCTGCTTGCGCAGAAGCGGCAGCGGATTTTTCAGCTTCTTCGTATTTCTTAAGTCCTTCCGTAGTTAATACTTTATAAAGTTTACCTTCATATAAAGTATCAAACATGTACATTGGATTAGGAAAATTCTTTTTAGCATATTCTGTTGCAACTTGATATTTAGGATGCTCTGGCTGGATAACCATTTTCATAGCAGCTCTATATTTCTCTAGTCCAGCCTGTAATAATCTAAGTTGAGTTCCGCCGGCTGTTGAATTAATTAAATCCATGTATCCGGCTCGAATAAGTGAATCTTGTTGATAATTCAACCTTAAATGGTCTATTGCTAATTCTGCTTCTGGACCAGTTGGATAAGCTGGACCTCTGGGAGTTGATGGTGCAAGTTCATATGCGCCATAGTCGTCGTCATCATCCTCGTCGTCATCATCCTCGTCATAATATTGTTGCTCTTGACCTTTGACTTGGACCAGCTTGTGAAGAACTAGAGCCTGACGTTTTCGGTGGGCTTCTATAACTTTTTGTTCTATTTTCCCTTATCCAATCATCTGCCGCCTGACGAAAATCTTTATTTGTTCTCCCTACATGATCTACATATTGTTTCTTATGTTTATACGCTAATTTTCCTCTTGAAGGAACATTCAGCCCTTGGTCTGCAAGCCATACTCTTGCATCTTGATCAGTTGGTTCCCAAATAAATTCAATACCTTTTGCAGGTCTTCCACGACTTCCACTCATAATACAATTATGGATAAATTAATTTCGTATAATTGTTAATGGAAGCATCAACTAAAGTTATCAGAAGATGGTTAAAAGAGAATGGGTATCCTGTGCATGATAAAGGCCCAATCAGTCATAGTTTTAAGGAAATATTTTATCAAAATAATCCACAAATGAAAGCAACTGAAGAAAACGAGCCTATGGAACAAGAGAGTGTATTTATGCAACAATTATTTAAAATGAGAACTGAGAAGCAATTACAAACAGCTGATAAAATTAAAATAGAATAGGCTATGAATGTATTTGACTCGTTTGGATTCACTGACAATCAAATACGCAAATCCTTTTGTATAAAGGTAAAGGACTTTTGCTAGATAAAACTCAGATTGAAAAAAGGCTAACATTTAAGGATTACCAGACTTTTATTAGTGATGCAGAAAATCAAGTAATTCACCCTACAACATTACCTGAAATAACAAACCGGGATATTATTTCATTTAAATTACAACAGAAAAAGTATCCTCCAGAAGTAATGCAACAATTGGTTGATATATACACTAGTGTTCCTCAAGATTTAGAAAAATTAAAGGAAAAGAAAACTCCTGATTATCAACTATTAAATGTTCCTGATTTAGATCCAGAATTACGTGCTTATCTAGAAAAATCAAAGAAAAGTCAAAAGTTGATTGATGACATAATGCGAAGCCCACATATCGGACCTGAGTTGAAGGAATTTTACATAGAAAACATAGACTACTTTAACGAAAAAACATTAGATTCTTTAGAAACAGTAATAAAACCCTTTAAGTATCCACTTCTTTCATCTTATACAGATTATCACATCGAATTTTTCTGGCCAAATCCTTTTGAACCATCAAATGAAATCAGATTTATTATTCTAAGATTTTACGGTTAAATTTTACAAATTATTTTATTCGTAAAATTTATGGACTTATTCCTGGCAAAATACAAAATTACATTTACACACAAGGAAACAGGGGCGGTGATTGTTCATTATTTTGAAGAGTTAAAAATGGGCACTATGATTGATTTCGTTGCTTCACAAAATCAAGACGAAGAATATGAAGTCTGTGTGGAATTTATTGACAAGGCTGTTGCGCATTTCGAGTGAAATTATTCAAACTTTTCAACGTAACGTGATGGTACCCTTCATACTGCAACTTACCAATGTCATTCCCATCATTTTTCGGAATGTGAATTCCATACTGTTTCTTGAGCCAGAAGCTATCCGTATGAATTCTGATAATGTCATCTTCGTCAAAACCTAAGGCGAGTTTTATCATCTTACATCTTGCAAATGTTAGTATAAATGGTTTTATTCTAGGGAACGGGCCTGTATATTGTCTAGACCTTTTCCAAATACTAGAAATGACAAATTCTCCTGATTCTTTATCTAATTTCCAATTGATGTCCAATTCTGTCGCATCTTCCACACCCCAGTCTTTATAATGAAAGTCTAATGTTTTACGACCGTAGGCTTTTTCATTAAGTCCGTTATATAGGCACGAGTCCTTCTTCTTTTCACACATAATACCCCATAGACTACTCATCATTTCTTTTGCTATGGGTCTGGCTTGTTTAAATCTTGGAAGGGTCTTGATGGCTTTCAGATGAGTCAAGTAGTTTGCAAAAAATCGATGACTTAGGAGATCTCCATCTGGATAAATAATTGCTCCAATTAATTTATTATCATCTTTCTTTATAATTTTTGCATTCAACATTTTAGCCAACTTTAATTCATAATGAGTGTAATACCCATTGTGATGCGTTAATGCTATTTTTGCAATCTTATGCATTCCTTCTGGAAATTCCACTTTAATATTGTTGTAAATACCAAACTGGAAATTTTCTGGTACAACATCAAATTCATGGAATTTATTGGTAAATCTCTTGGGAAAGTAAAAGTTTTCATCTGCTCCATATATACTGGGATACATGCTATCAATATCTACCATATGTACGTACCCTTCATATGGCTCACACCATGTGATTGGTCCATGACTGGCATTTTCCACGAAATCATACTCAAAATCATACACGTCATTACGATTGGGAATTTCCTTGAACCATGCAGAATGTATCATTAAATGCTTCAATACGGTTGGTTTTGTGAGTCCTGTAGTAGTGATATCTACACAGTAATCTGGAAATTTTGGATTTGTACTCTTTTTGTAAGTCATTTGTTTCATTATTTCATTAGCTTCCATGATTTTCGGCCACTGTTCAGACAATGGGGTTTTTAGATCATACACACGATAAAGGATACCGTCGTATTTTTTCAATTCACGGCTAAATGCATTATGAAACAACTTTTCACTTTCACCATTATCAAATTTGTGGCACCCTTCTTCTGAGTAATAGTATTCAAATTCACTTTTAACTTTTCTATAAATTATTAACTTTTTACTTCCATTCATTGGAATTCTGTCATAATAAAGTTCTTTCTCTGATTGGATTTTGGGGCGTTTATTAAAATTCATTTTCAATAAATTATTAAAGGGGGTTTTAATAATTTATTATAGTAAGTTTTCTTTAAGTTAGTATTT
>JAIYDG010000022.1 GCA_027487625.1 Bacteroidota bacterium | reverse complement strand
TTTACTTTTTCCTGATGTTTTTTTATGTAAACCAATGCAACGTGCCCACCGAGTGAATTACCTAATATATTAACTTTTTTGAATCCCTTGTATTCAATAAAATCATCAATATAATTGGCCAATCCTTCAACACTTAATTTCAAAATATTCATTTCGAAAATGGGCATTAGTGGAATAACAACACGGTAATTCTTGCTAAAATGATTCAGCACATCCTGCCAATTACTTAATGCACCAAACAATCCATGAAGCAATAGTAATACTTCACCTTCACCCTGATCAATATAATTGAACTTATCTTCCTTTTGTATCCGGTATTCCATTATCAGAAAATCTAAGCCAAATATACTTAAATTTTATTAGCAGCAAGCGTTTTTACCAATGAAGTAAAATTGTTCAAAATCTTTAAGCCTTCTTTTGTTTCGCAACTTTCAGGATGAAACTGTAATCCCCAAATAGGCAATTCTCTGTGTTTGAGTGCCATAATCTCATCATTACATGTGGCTGTAATGGTTAAAATATCTGGTAAATTTTGCAAAATCAATGAATGATATCTTGTTGCCTGAAACTGATTTGGAACCCCGGAAAACATCAAATCATTGTTATGAGATATAAAATCAACTTTTCCATGACGAGGTAATTTGGCATGCAAAAGTTGTGCACCAAACAATTCGCCAATAGCCTGATGACCCAAACAAATACCTAAAACAGGTAACTGATGTAAAAACCGCTCTAATATCAACAGCATAAAACCTGCATCTTTTGGTGCAGAGGGACCTGGAGATATAACTAGTGCATCAAAATCAGCTGGACTTAAATGCAATAACTCTTCTTCATCGTTTCTGATGATTGTACATTTTACTCCTGTTTGCTGAATATAGTCAGATAACATAAAAGTAAAAGAATCATAATTATCGATGAGAAGAAAATGCATCAGGCAAAAATGGTTTTAAGTTTTATATAAATTTCAAAAACTTGTTCAACACTAATTTCATCAATGTTTGATGGCGATGTATACTTTGTTAATTCTGCTGTTGTATCAGGTTGATGAAGGTACTTTTCAAAGGAATGAGGAAACACAAGTTCTATCCATTTAGCCTCTTTTGGATAAGGTGCAAATCTTCCAAAATGCCTACCCATCATTAAACAAATAGAAGGAGTTTGATGTGCCGCTGCAATGTGAAATGCACCAGAATCATTTGTAATAAGCATTTCGGAATTTGCAAGGGTTTCACTCAATTCAATTAAATTGGTTTTACCACATAAATTCAATAAAGTAAAATCGTTAGAATACTTAATAATTTCTTCTGCCAAAAATGAATCGCTCGGGGCACCACAAATGCTGATTTTTCCATCATATGATTTGCGGATTTCAAGAATTAAATCGGCAAAATTTTTCGTCGACCATTGTTTAATTTTCTCTCCTGCTCCAGGAAAAATTACAATTCCATTTCGATGATTTTGGCTAGTTTGTTTCTTAAAAAAAGGCAGATTGAAATTTACTTTAGTTTGAAGTAACTCTTCAAAGAAAATTTTGTTTTTATCGAACTCAAAAATGGGATTGGAATTTTGATGCAATAACTGTGTGTACCAGGAATCTGAAATAGATTTAAACACACTCAAATCATTAGCTGCATCGCCCATTGAACCTATTCTGCACTTTGCATGTGAAGCCCTGATAATACTATCGCCAATTAAAAATTCTCTTGAAAAATTGGCCTGAATACAATACTCAAATCCAGATTGATAAACTTGCTCCAAAACTTGTTTTCTGTATGATGAATCTTCTGTTATTTTTTTCCTGTTGATCCAAATAAAATCATCACAAAAACTTGAATCTTCGTGTAGAGCCAAATCCTTCCATAATTCGTTTCCAATTAAAGTGATTTTATAGTCTTTGAATTTTTCAGATTCTTTAACAAGCTGAATAAAATTTCTAAATAAAACATAATCCCCTATTGCTTCAGTTTTTAGCAGCAACAAAGTTTTGGGAATAATTTTTTGGGGACCTACAAATAATAATGTATCCGAAATAAAAAATCGGATTAACTTTTTAAAATGTCGAAGGCGAAGGTATCTCTTTAAAAACATGCTTTGCGAAAATAGGTGGAATAAACGGGAATGAAAAAAGCCCGGATTCATTTCTGAAAACGGGCTTTTTTTATTTTATAGGATGATACTATTTAACGGTATCCATGTGGCAAATTAAATCTACCACTTTGTTTGAATAACCCCATTCGTTATCGTACCAGCTAACAACTTTTACGAAATTATCGTTCAAAGAAATACCAGCTTTTGCATCAAAAATAGAAGTTCTTGCATCACCTAAAAAGTCGTTTGAAACTACTTCATCTTCAGTATAACCAAGAATACCTTTCATTTCGTTTTCAGAAGCTTTTTTCATTGCAGCTTTGATTGTATCGTAAGAAGCACCTTTTTCTAAACGACAAGTTAAATCAACAACTGAAACGTCTGGAGTAGGAACACGGAAGCTCATTCCAGTTAATTTACCTTTTAATTCAGGAATAACTAAACCTACAGCTTTAGCAGCACCAGTAGAAGAAGGGATAATGTTTTGGTAAGCACCACGGCCACCTCTCCAATCTTTAGCAGAAGGACCATCAACAGTTTTTTGAGTAGCAGTTACTGCATGAACTGTAGTCATTAAACCTTCTAAAATTCCGAAATTATCATTTAAAACTTTTGCAATAGGAGCTAAACAGTTTGTTGTGCAAGAAGCATTAGAAACGATAGTCATATCTGCTGTATATTTTTGGTGGTTAACACCCATAACAAAAGTAGGAGTATCATCTT
>JAIYDG010000599.1 GCA_027487625.1 Bacteroidota bacterium | reverse complement strand
ATCAGCTTGTGATACGAACAAATATCGTGTGAAAGAAAGAGATGGCTTTTGAATTCACAATAATCATACTTGAATCACATAAAACGATTTCATGGTCTACAAACAAAATTGAATATCATTTCTCTGTTCACATGATAATCTTTTCAAATCAAATTTTAATCATCTCCTTCATCGAATCGGTATTCAAACAATTGGAATATTCATATCGCATTTTAAATACAAAATGTTGTCTTTGATCAATATGGACCAATTGGAATTAAGAGATGATATCCAGTCAATCAAGTGATATGAAGCGCTGAAATGGATTCAGCTATTGAACTTCTTGTATCATGGCTGAAATGTCAACATACACAAACATTTATTTGTTTCAGTGTGATATATCATGTTTGAAAAATCCAACAAAATCATCAGTCTGACAATTGTTTTCCGATTACAAGCAATAAATTCAGTATTAGATATGCAGTATGGATTTATTCGACTCTCAGTAGAATTCGAGTATATTTTATAATATCAATAAAATGGAATAACCATCCAGGAGATTTATAGGATAGATTTTAATCATAGGAAATGATAAATTGAATCCATACAGTCTAAGAAAGAAGGAGAATGAAGAGAAAAAAAAGCACCAATTCACATATGATGATAAGTCACTTTGAGAACCATTCACAATTTTGAGGATACAGGCAAGATAGTTTATGTAGACGACCAAGCAACTCATATCTCGCAAGTAGTCAAGAATCATGGTTTGCAGATGGGATAATATATTTTGCAACATATTCATTTCAATAACACATGACATACACCAAAGAGAAGCGCATATTCTCTTTTTGTTTATTGTGGTGTATGTAAAGAATATGTGATCATCTCATCGCTGGTGGCGGTGAAAAAAGTGTGATTGAGTGAATTGTATCAAACTCACATCGCGTACAATTTAAAGATTCAAGTAAAGAAAAATGGAATCCAAGGGGTCTATCAAGTTAAAAGTGATGTAATGTCCATTCGAGGATCTCTTGTTTGAAAAGCGTTGTCGGTGGACGGATGATTATTGTGAAAATATGGGTTAACAGGAGAATATGGATGATAAGGAGACTGTCGGGGTGTGGACAGAGGTTCCGAGCTGTAGACGACACTTTTGTTTGTAGGAACACGGAAGAAAGGTCGCAACACTGGATAATAGACAGGTGTAGATGCAAGGTTTGAGACTTTGACCAAGTTCAAAACAGGTACAGCACAGTTCATTACTATCCCACTGGGGCTTTGGGATTGCATTGGATGGAAAACAGGGTTGGATGATCTGATAATCTGAATGTATCGTAATCTACATTGAACATCATTTTTGTCTGCAAAGTTTTTACAAACTTTATTCCATGACAAAGTCCCATAGATTGAAACAAGCTTTAATAACAACTCATCCTGCTGCTCGCTCCAACCTGACCCTCGGATCCTTGGATTGACCAGTCGGTGCCATCTTTGACAACATTGAGTTGCAGTTCTTTCGCCTCCAAGAATCTCGGATACCTTTTTCCATCGATTCCGAGGCATCTTTTGGATGCAGGATATCAACTTATTGTCCTCTTCGCTTGTCCAAGGACATGACTTTGTAGATCTTTTCCTCTGTCCCCGCGATTCTTGTATATTCTCATCTTGCATTATTACTGCACATGTATGCTTTTCATTATGGATCATATGAAACGTCATATTACCTACATAAGTACATAAGAAACCTCAAGTTAACAATCCACTATAACAGGTAAAGGATCCATGAATACTTTACAAATACACACGAATATGACATATTTAATCTATTCGCAAATATTATCCACGGTAATGACAAAACACGAAAAAACATTTGATGGATTTCACAATTATTGAGAATAGATTTATCATTTCAAACATACACATATTGAATTTGTGGGTCAACAGCATTTTTTGTATGTATATAATATGTTGTATATCATCGTATAAAGTTATTAAAATCCATGTATTGCAACTATTACTCACACACCAATCAATATTCAAGCTTTAGATTAATGAAAAGAGCAAATCAAAGAAAAACAATGTCAAAGATATTCACCATGCTTTTACTTGCATGTCATAAGAGTATCCATGTTTTTGATTCAAACATGATTTTCGATATCATATAGAAGCTGGTATATTTTGAATTTCAACCTCACAAAGTAAGTTCATAAGAACAAGTCAAAATGATTGAAGTAAATGTCCTTATTTCAGTCAACTTTTTCTCGAAAATATTTCATCATCAACGAACAATTGGAAAAAATCCTTTAAATATGGGTATATATGAATATTTTGGGCCATAAATATGGATGTGCCTTTTTAAATGTTTAAAATCCAAATCCAAAATGAAATAATTCAACTAAGGTGGATTGAATGAAGGGTTAATAGGAATCAAACCCGAGAAAATATCCATGAGGTATAATATATATATATATATATATATGATATCATGAAAACTATAAACTTTATAAAATCGCCGGAATTTTTGGAGGGGTCAATATAAACAAAGAAAATCTTCGAAATTCCTGTGTCTGAGTTAATGAATCTCTAAAATGAAATATCAAACAGTCATATAAGAAAACATGCAGACATACAATGCAATGTGTCGAGTTGATGAAGGTAAAGTATATTTTTTTTTAATTAAAACATATCAAATACATTAGTATTTTCTGTAATAAAAAATAAAGTCACAATGGAAAAATCGAATATCAAAAAGCACAATAAAAACTAGCTTTCGAATGTCATGGTTTTTTTTAATATATACTAGGTGGCCGAATCAACGAAAGCAAACCAGATTTTTCTCTCTTGTTGCTTTTTTTCTTTAATAGGAAAGGTGGAAATCAAGAACTCAAAGAAAACAAGACACACTCGACTCATGATCGCCCTTCTTTAGCAAAATGATAGTGAAATTACATGGGAGAATGTGTTTTTCTCTCAATAAAAGTAAATACAAATATCAATTTTATGGAAAAGTCCTCCCAATGCGTCAAAGGAAAACCAAAGAAAAAACCACAAATCTGAACCAGAAGAGGTTGGGATGTTGGCAGTGAATTCTTTTCGTCACGAAACACGCAGTTTGGGAATAAGAAAAAGCGAAAAAGGGATACAAATTTGAGATTATTCTTTGAATGGTGTGCATTTTATTAGAAAAAAACCAGTATTGAGTAATTTTTTTGAGATTTTCCATGTAATGAAGTCTAAGGGGCATCAGATTTAACGAGTTTTTCTCTCTCTGGGACCGCGTTATGCTGATGGAGATTGATAGATGAGAATCATAAACGGATAGTATATAAAGAGAAAAAAATGCACACGGACATTGAATTTGCTACTAAACGTGCCAGTTGGAAACATCCCAGTTTCAGTTCCTGCCTTTCTCTGGAGCATCCGTTACAATCCCAAGAGGTTATAATCAAACTGTTGTGTTGTGTAACATATCATTAAATTCGATGCTTTACTGTAACGTTGGGAAAAATATTCAGATTTCATTAAAATTAAATATGAAAATATGAAACAAAAGCGAAAAAAAAAAGTGTATTTTCATGATCGGGAAGATAATAAGTGTATTCCGAAATATGAGAAATATCAGCACCGATGAGAATTATAAATGAAAATGAGGGGTTATGTTAAGAAATATCAAAAAGATACCACAGAACCAACTTTTGAATTAATTATACAATCAACTTGAATTATTGATCAATTGATGGAATAAGTATATAGTTTAATTTGACGTGAGATGTAAATCGTTTATTATTCCTACTATTTAAGCTTTTCAAGTCATTTATGTGGAAAGTAACGAATGGTCATATTTATCATAGAGCCACCAGCGAAATTAGCATCGGATTTCTTACTCCAATCATTGGATAATTAAACAATCGACAAGGAAAAAAGCAAAAAGAAATGCCTGAATCATTGGCCACTCCTCAACCGAACAAGACAAGAATATCTCTTGTATCCGAGTCGGAATCTGCACCCACAGACCCAAAATCTGCCGCATGGGGAGAGGACTCAAAGAAAAAAGGGACAGAAACGCGAACTATATCCCTCAGAAATTCTATTTTGTTGTTGACACTTTTTTCTGTCATATCGGTTGCTCTTGTGAGTGTGGTTCCGTCGTACACGTTTGGATTTTCTGCAGTCGGGAATATATCTGATCAGTTGCAAGATCAAACCATGGATAGAATAAAAAATCAGGTACAAGCTCTTCTGGATACACCACAAGAAATGTTAAGAACTTTGCACTCTACAATACAAGGTTGGCAAATAGAGAACATATGGAATTATTGCAATCATTACACCGCGAGAAGGACATTTTTTGGTGTAATTAATGGAACAGGATTAGGTCTTAGAGCGAGGTATGGCGTATCAGATGGCGGGATTCTAAGTTTTGGTGAAGATCGTGGTATCACCTCGTTGATATGTTCTGATAAAACAACAAACAATAACATTACCTATTACTCGTTCAATAGTTCCTTAATTGACACTCCAGCAAGTCAGATTCCTCGCATTACGTACTACCCCAACTATAATACCACAGTTAGAGCCTGGTTCAAAGCTGCTGTAAAAGCAAATAAGCCTACTTGGGGCCCAGTTTTTGCATCATTGAATGCATTCGGAGTATTCCTTGCCGTATCTGCAGTACGACCAATATATCATACAAAAATACAGGATAGAATCGTTGGAGTGTCTTGTGTAGAGATTTATCTGGATAGGGTCCAGGAAATCCTTAGTGGGATCAAAACAAGTGACAATGGATATGCTTATATTTTACAAAAGGATACAAAAGTCATTGCAAATACACTAGGGGCTCCATTTGTGGATTCAAAGGGTGTCCACTTTACTTATCTTGAAACAAAAAACAGTTTAATGATAAAATCTGCAAATAAATTGGAAAAGGATGCAAATGGGAATATAAAGGCTATTACAACAATAAGATCATTTTCCTTTATGCAGGGAGACACACAATATTTCGCCTTAGCTTCGACTCTCATTGATCCTCGTGGAGGTATTGAATGGACAATCGTGGTTTTGATTCCAAGAGGTGATATTTTCGGGAAAATTGATAGTATGATTATTTTATCATCTGTTCTAACCGCAGTTCTCTTTGTTGTCACATTGGCAATCACATTGTTGGTTTCCACTTATATTAGTAGACCACTCAATGTAGTTGCTGATGCAATGTACAACATTTCACGTTTGGAGTTTGAAAAAAGAACATCAAAAGATTCTGATTCTCATTTGAAGGAAATTAGAATCATTCAATCTTCTTTCCAAGTCATGGATACAGCTTTACAATCTTTTGGAAAATTCGTCCCTATGGCTGTTGTCAAAAGAATTGTCGCTGATACAGAAAATCAGGGTCAATTGTATTTGGAACGTAGGAATGTCACAATCATGTTTTCAGATATTGAAGGGTTTACAACTCTTTCTGAAATGCTTCCAGCAGAAGATTTGATTGAAATCCTTTCGGATTATCTTCAAGAAGTATCCACTATAGTCATGAACACGGGTGGAACAGTCGCCGATTTTAT
>JAIYDG010000243.1 GCA_027487625.1 Bacteroidota bacterium | reverse complement strand
TAAAGTGCGGACCTGGTTGGTGCGGAAAGTGATATCAGTGTTGGGATGCAACCCAAACAACTCAGGACTGTCGTTGTTTGGCAACTCATCAATACTTGCTCGAATCTTTGAAATGTCGTTTGCCTTTGGAACGGAATATGCTGTCGAGTGAAAGTAAAAGTTTGGCTCGGTGACTTTCTTGGACATCCACATTTCGCAGTAAGTGTTTAGCAAACGACGATCATACTCATCTGTCACCTTACCCCCATACAAAACCTCTGCCAGGATGTACTTGATGGCTGGCCACGAAACAGATCCTTTCTTTTGCTCCATTTCGAGGATATGTTCCTTGACAAAGGTCAATGCATTCATCAGTTCGGCATGGCTGAATTCGTACGAATTACAAAAGCCGATTGGACCAAATCTTTTTCTTTCCTGCAAAACCGTATGCAAAAAGCAGATAGAGAAGACGATGGCACGCCACTCTGCACTTGGAATCGCATCAATAATATCTTGCGTCAACATTTGATAGCTTCGTCTCAGCCCATGCTTTAGGCCTTGAGGGACCTCGTTCGTCACCTTCACAGACATTTGCAATAGGGACGCGGGGAACCGAGTGGAAGACGGAGTTGTGATAAATAAGCGGAATTCCTGGTGGATCTCGCCAGTTTTATTCAAGATCAGCTCAATCTCAGACATTAACTTTGGACTCAGATGCCCGTTTTGCAATAGAATCCAAGAGCCACCACGCATTTCGGATGCCAACAACTTGCGCGCAATTGAATCCTGCCCTTGACCCAGAGAAAGGGAATACAATTCAATCTTTCGCTTTTTGGATGCATCCACAACAAGAGAGGATGGATCTACACCAGGGCTGATGATAAGCACGATTGGGCGTCGAGGGTTAGAGTCTGCCAATACTCCATCAAAGTCGAGCAGATTATTTGCCAAGTAACGCTTCCCAAGAGCACCGCGGACGTATTCCAAGGCGGCGCTCATCGTGCGGTCTTCACGTATCGTTCTCACAAGAAGTACTTTCTGGAAGGGAGTGAGTCGATCGTCAAGCTCTGGGATTCGAATGTCCTCTGGATACTCTTGATCATACCAGCTTCTCCAAAACCCTTCATTTCGAGAAATCATTTCGGCCAGATTTTCAAGGTTTGGAAGTGTAGTAAGTTGTTGGATGCCAAGCCAAGTTCCATCGGGAATCCACTCAAATGGCTTCTTTCGTGTAAATCGAGAGTCTGCCATCAAGGCCAAGCCTGACCGCAGGAAGCAGCCATACTCTGCAGGTGTAACACTGCCATTGGAGAGAGCAATTCTTGTTGCGAGCATAAACATCCAAACAAATTTGTGGCTTTCAAACAATCCTCGTGAGACAAACACATGTGCATTGTAAGTTAGTGTTTCGATAATGCTTTGAATTCGCTTTGCCGTTCCTGCAGATTTTTCGGCTTGCTTGATACTGGCATCAAAAATGGTTAGAAATTGGTTCAGCGAAATTTGGTAGACATAATTGATTGCGCTGAGCTCGTTAATTAGGAAAAACACCACTGCACCGCGAGATGCAATGTTGCGATATTCCTCTCGTGATGCCTCTATTCTTTTCTCTGTTGCAAAAGCTACATCAAGCTTTTCCATGAGCTCCTGTGAAAGACGCTTGGTTTTGGAGAGTGCCTCAATCAAGGTTGTATCGTCCAAAAGGTTGCCTTGGGTTGCCGCCAGTTTTAGCAAAACATCCTCTTCCATCTCCTCCACTCGCCGTTTGTGCGAATGCACCTCTTCCATGAGCTGAATACGCTTTTCTTCAAGATCGGCTCGTTCCTTTAGCATCACACGAGCAAGAAGTTGAGATTCGAGGCCTTTTGGTGTTACAGAAAAGTCAATCACCGTGGTCTTGGAATACACTTCGGCTGCAAAAGAAGGATTGGCCAACTTTGTCACCATCACCAGTCGAAAGTCTTCACTAAAGTCCACTTCACGTGTTTCAATCAACACGCGATAGCCACGAGGCCCTTTGACTACAGGCACCTCTAGTAGATTGTCAACGAATGGATCAAGTTCCTCTCCAACATTTTCAATCAGCACTCTCATACCCTGCGTCAGAGACTCTTCCAAGCCTGTCAAGAGTGTTTTGTCATGCACAGAAAAGAGTCTCAATTGTGCTTTTGCCTCCTGCTCCTTGTACCAGTATGACCCTTGTCCCTGTGGATCCACAAAAAGTGGTGGCGTGCTGGCGTTGTAGGCGATGATTGCATTCTGAATAGACTGCTCATCATTTGGCAGGCCATGAAGAATCCAGGAACGGATTGCACCCTTCGTGGTCATAAAGTCCACAAACGCAAAGTCACTGGAGAAAGGAATCTTAAACTCCTCACAAGTCTTTGACAGATGGCGTTGCTGCAGAATCTCACGATATTCTTGGTTGAATGGTCCCGCATAGTTGACAAAGGATGCAGCCATGAGACAGTCACCCAACAACTTGATGCGTCGCTCAGCAGCCAGTTGAGAGTCGCTCATCCAGCGATTCTTTTCACCAACCAACCCAAGCACGAGTTCATTTACATCCGTAATTTTGCGTCGAGTGTGGTCAGCTGTCTGTTGAATTTTTTGCTTTTCAGCCATGGCGGCATCAAACTCTGCATGCATTCCATCCAGTTCGGCCTGGCTAGCTTCTAATTCGGCAACGACACCTTGCAGATTCATGTTGGCTTGCGCAACTCTCTTCTCAGCAGCAGCCAAGGCATTGATCTTTGGTTGGACCACTTTAATCTGCTCATGGTAAGTATACATGGCACGAACCCATTTACACAACCCAGCCACATTTCCAGACACTTTTCTGGCCTCTGTAAACTCAAAGTCCTCCATTGCAAGATAAGGTTCAAGAAGCTCCATATGCTCATCATTCAAGCTATCCTTGGGAAACGCCATGATATTGCTGAGGAAACCAACATCGCTCATCAGCGTAAGAGCATGCACATAAGAGTCACGAATGGACAGACGACCTTTCGTTTCAACACACTCTACAGGGATTACAGGCTGGCTAAAAAGGATAAGAACAGCATCGAATATTCGACGGATAAGATCGGGGGGACTCTTCATTGATTTCAGGCTTTGGATATCCTTGAGTTGCATCGACTTTAC
>JAIYDG010000656.1 GCA_027487625.1 Bacteroidota bacterium | reverse complement strand
TTTTGTAGTTATTTGAAAAGAAAATTACAGCTTTTTGTAAGATTCAACTTACAATTAGCTGATTTTCTTTTTAAAAAGGGTCAAATCACTGCCATTAAGTCAATTTATATATACTTTAATTTTATCTGACTTTTTACGAATATGAATAATATTTACTACCAAGTTTTTTAGGTAAAGTCATAATTCATGAAATTTCCTATCTTGGCAGCGGAAATATAGAAGATGTATGATTTTTAACGCAGACTGTAAACATTATAAAGGACATATCCCATGCAAACCTCATAAACAAGAAGGTTACCATTGTGAGAATTGTCCTGTATATACCAAAGTATCTAAAAGAATTCTGATTATTAAATTAGGAGCTATAGGTGATGTCATTAGAACTACTCCTTTGGTTGTTAAATACAAAAACATGTATCCAGATTGCAAAATCACTTGGTTAACATGGACTCCAGACATACTTCCATCTTCTCAAGTTGATGAAATTTTAAAATGGGACCATAATTCTATTTTATACGTACAACATTCAAGTTGGGATATTGCCATCAACCTAGATAAAGAAAAAGAAGCAGGTGCTTTATTGAAAATTGTTGATGCAAAAGAAAAATACGGTTATGTTTTAAAAGACAATGAAATTCAACCCTACAACGAGCTTGCTAACCACAAATTTGCTACGGGTATGTTTGATGATACTTCAAAAGCAAATACAAAATCTTACCTACAAGAAATTTTCGAAATCTGCGGTTTAACTCATGCCGGTGAGCCATATTTGATGGACACCCATGATGAAAAAGGTTACAAATGGAACCTTCCTTCGGGTAAAAAAATAATAGGTATGAACACTGGCTGCGGTGGCAGGTGGACAACCCGTTTATGGAGTATTGATAAATGGGTTGAATTGGTTGACTTAGTTCAAAAACAACATCCTGATGCACATATTTTATTATTAGGAGGTGAAGCTGAAGATGCCAGAAATAAAGAAATTCAAGCTCGTTCAGGTGCACATTATTTAGGTTATTATTCTTTGTTTGAATTCATCAATTTAGTGAATCATTGCCATTTGGTAATCACTCAGGTTACAATGGGAATGCATATTACTTTGGCATTAGGAAAGAAAATTGTTTTGATGAACAATATCTTTAATCCTTATGAATTTGATTTATTTGGCAAAGGAGAAATTGTTGCACCGAATAAAGCTTGTAAATGTTTTTACAGAGGTTCATGTATTGATGGAACCAGCTGCATGGAAGATTTACCTGCTCAAAAAATAACAGAAGCTGTAGGAAGACATTTTTAAGTTTCTACTTTTTATCTTTATCCTTAAATTTAAGTTTTGCTATTCGTCCATTGGCGCCTGCTAAAACTATTAAATTTCCTCTTTTTGCTTTTCTTACAACATGGAAAGAATCATCACTGATTTTCTTCCAGTGTTTATCAATACCTGTTCCTATAGAAATATCAACGCCTGATGTACCACAGCAAATCAAATAAAAGGAATTAATTGCTTCCACACACGAACGATAACCATTGGTATTCTGTACAAATTTTTGTCGAAACCACAACGGTGGATTTAATCTGTACCAGGCTGAATTAGGATCACCTTCTTTTAAGGTATCTTTTAAAAAATCACCACCAACAAAGCAGAAAATATCTTCATTAAACTCATCTTTTTTCAAAAATGAAAAAGAGAAAGTTCCTTGTGAAGATTTACCTTTAACAATTGGAATAGGACTTACATTCCATCTGTTTTTAATTTTGTTGAAATAATAGAATCTCGAAACAGCACCTCCACTCACAAAGGCAAAATCTCCATTTTTTAAACAGCGGATACTAGTTCCACTTGCCGCAAATGCTGCTTCACCATTCATCGTTAGAGGAAAGCCTGCCGTGTCAATTTCCTTCCAAGTTTTTCCTCCATCTTTGGTTTTCATCACAAAAAAACGTCCATTTACAGGATCTCCAAAAACAACACCTTCCTTTTCATTCCAAAAATCCATGCCATCTAAAAACATAGCAGAATCAATACTTCTAAACGATTCATTCCATGAAATTCCTCCATCTTCAGTATATAAAATCAAAGCCGGAAATCCCGAACTCATCATCACAGCTTTTTTAGCTGAAAAAGCTTCAATATCTCTAAAATCAGATTTTTTATATTTTTCTATTTGATGAAATTTAGTTGTTATCAATCCATCTACACTTTTTCCAAATACACCTTTGCTTCCGGAGAACCATACAGATTTATTATCGACAACTGATAAGCCCCTTAACGAGATTGTTTTTAAAATAAATCCTGAATCAACTGTTATACTTGAAGAATCAGGTAAATAAATAGCAGATTGTGAAAAGGTGAATTTGCAGACAATCAAGAATAAAAACGTAAATAACTTGTTCATCAATCAAAAATAAGATTCTTTACTTTGCTTTAGGAGATAAAATTCATGAAACAATTTAAAACCTTTTTTTACATCCTTGTAATTAGTTCTGTTATATCTTGTGATGAAAGTCCTAAAATTGGTGTTTATGAAAACACAAGTTCTGCACAAACTTCAACACCAGAAAAGAAAGAAGAAAGCACTTATTCTGAATGGAATGGTATTTGGGCTAAAGGGAAAAACCATGAAATTGTAACTTTGAATATTTCAAATTGTGATGAAAATGGATTTGAATTTTCACTGAACGGTTCATATGGCGGAAACCTTGGTGAATTAAGCGGCAAAGCTATGATTACTGAAAATGGTGAAGGCTTTTATTCGAATGCAGACAATGGCCTTTGTGAATTATTTTTTATAAGAAATCAAAAAGGCATTTTAATAAAATCGCCATCACAACAATGTGGCGCCGGAATGGGTGTGAGATATGATGGCCAGTACAAAATCAGTTCGAAAAAAGATGATACAGAAGCTGAATTAAGTTTTACAGGATTAGGGCTCGCTAAGAATGAAGGACAAGCTAAATTGATTGAAAATTTGGTTGGTGCAGATAAAGACTTATTTTTGAACTCAAGTCACCAAACAAGAAATCTTCCAAATGATGCGAAAACAGGTGCCAAAGTAAAAAGTTCGGGTGTTGCAGGACTTTACGGCGAAATGGAAAACATCATTCTTCTCAAGGGTAATCAAATTTGGGCTGCAGTAATAGATGCAGAAAATGGCGAAATCCACTATTATACCAATGTGGATGAATGGAAACAAAAAATGCCCCCTTCCATAAAAACATGGGCAGAATCGATTCCCGACAAAACAATTATCTATTCAAGTAACGATGGCAAGAATTAAACTAGAGCTACCGAAAACACTCAGGTTTTCTACGACTATAAAAGTAAGAATTTCTGATATTAATTATGGAAATCACTTAAGTAATGATGCTTATTTAAGTATGATTCATGAAGCGAGATTGCAGTTTTTTCAATCGTTTAACTATTCTGAAAAGAACCTTGGTGGCGTTGCAGTGATTATGGGTGATGTTGCAATTGTTTATAAAAAAGAATGTTATTATGGTGAAGAATTAAGGATAGAAGTGGATGCTGCAGAATTAGGTGCCAGAAGTTTTGACTTGTATTATAAATTTATAAAAGAAGACAATTCTATTGCCTGTGAAGCAAAAACAGGAATGGTTTGTTATGATTATACAGCAGCTAAAACAGTTGCGATTCCTGATGATGTCAGGAAATTATTTAGTGGAGAAAAACTCTCATGAAGAAAAAAAAGAATCCGGATTTGTTTAAAAATAAAATCCAAAAAATATTTATAGAAGCTGGAAGAAAGGTCCTGAATTATAAACAAGTCGCTTCCCGTTTAGGAATTGAAAGCAGTGAAGGTAGAAATGAAATTATAACTGCTATTAAACAACTAGTTAAAGAACAGGTATTAGAAGAAATTGATGCTGGTAGATTTGTTATCACTTTCATTCATAAGTTTATTGAAGGCCGTTTAGATGTAACGCAAAATGGAGCAGGATTTGTAATTCCTGATGATGGTTCAGATGATATTTATATTTCACCTGATTTCATGAATACAGCATTAAATGGTGATAAAGTAAAGGTGTCATTATTGGCTCAAAGACCTGGTGCGAAAAAATCAGGCGAGGTGGTTGAAATCATTAAACGTGAAAAAGAACAGTTTGTTGGTATCTTGCAAGTTCACGCTTATTACGGATTTTTAGCAACCGACGACAAAAAAATGCACGTCGATATTTTCATTCCTAAAGAAAAATTCGGTGGTGCAAAAAACGGTGATAAAGCCATTGCTAGAATAACAGAATGGAATTCCGATACCCAAAATCCGGTTGGAGAAATCATTGCTGTTTTAGGAAAACCAGGAGAACATGAAACCGAAATGAATGCCATTGTTGCTGAATTTGGATTCGCTTCTAAATTTCCTGAAGAAGTAGAATTAGAAGCTGAGAAAATCTCCGATAAAATCAGCAAAGAGGAAATCAAATCGAGAAGAGATTTTAGAGATACACTCACTTTTACTATCGACCCTGAAGATGCAAAAGATTTTGATGATGCCATTTCGTTTAAAGAAGTACAATCTGGTTTATATGAAATTGGTGTTCATATTGCTGATGTATCTCATTATGTAACAAAAGGCTCTAAACTCAATGAGGAAGCCATTAGAAGAGGAACATCCGTTTATCTTGTAGACAGAACCATTCCGATGTTACCAGAGAAATTATCAAACGGACTTTGTTCATTAAGACCTAATGAAGATAAACTGACATTTAGCGTAGTGGTTTTAATGAATGACAAGGCTGAGGTAATTGAAACTTGGTATGGCAAAACCATTATTCATTCGCGCAGAAGATTCACTTATGAAGAAGCACAAACACGCTTAGAAACAGGTGAAGGTGATTTGGCTAAAGAATTAAATATCATCAATACTTTAGCAAAAATACTTAAAGAACAAAGGTTCTCTAAAGGTGCCATCAGCTTTGAAACACAAGAAGTAAAATTTAGGTTGGATGCTAATTTCAAGCCTGTTGATGTGTATCTAAAAGTTAGAAAAGATGCACATAAATTGATTGAGGAATTTATGCTTCTTGCTAATAGAAAAGTTGCTGAATATGCTAGTAAACTAAAACAAGGTGATGAAAAGAAAACCTATGTTTATCGTGTGCATGAAGAACCAAACGAAGATAAATTAACTCAGTTTAATATTTTCGCATCTCGATTTGGTTATAAAATTATGACCACAGGAATCAAAGCTATTGCAAGATCATTCAATAAATTACTAGAAGAAGTTGAAGGCAAACCTGAACAAAATTTGGTTCAGAGTCAGGCAATACGTACCATGAGTAAAGCCTATTATACAACTCATAAAACTTTGCATTACGGATTGGCTTTTGACCATTATACACACTTTACTTCTCCTATTAGAAGGTATCCTGATTTGATTGCACATAGGTTGTTGTTTGAATATTTAAATAAAGGAAAATCAGCCTCCGAAAAAGAGATTGAAGACCTTTGTAAACAATCATCTGCCATGGAAGTAAAAGCAGCTGATGCAGAAAGAGCAAGTGTTCGATACAAACAAGTAGAGTATATCAGTGATTTTATTGGAGAAGAGTTTGATGGTATTATTTCAGGTGTCACCGATTGGGGTGTTTATGTAGAAATTTCACAATTCAAAGCAGAGGGTTTAATCAGGATTCAAAATTTGGGTGATGATTATTTTGAATACGATGAAACCAATAAATGTATTATTGGCAGAAGTACTCGTAAAAAACTAACTCTTGGCGACCCACTGCGTGTTTTGGTAGTTGCTGCTGATATTTTCAAACGTCAGATTGATTTGGCTTGGGTTGATGGAAATCTTCGTAAATCATTTAAAGCTACTTTTGAAAAACCTGGCAGAAAAAAAGATAAAAAAGCAAAAAATACAGATAGAAAAAGGAAAAGATAATGCCATTTATTCAAAGTGATTTTAAGGGAAATTCATTTTCAAAAAATGGGCATTTTGAAACCATTTATCCTGCCCTTTTCCGAAATATAAACGTTCCATACCAAAGAGAAAGAATCATTTTAAAAGATGGAGATTTCATTGATTTGGATTTTCTAAAAAATGAAAATTCACCTGTTTTGGTTTTGTTTCATGGCTTGGAAGGAAGTTCAGATTCTCAGTATATCAAAGGATTTTCGAAATCATTTTTTGATATCGGATTTACAACAGTTGCAGTTAATTTTAGGTCGTGCAGCGGAAGTTTAAACAATAAACTCCGCTCCTACCACAGCGGTGCCACTGATGATATTGATGAAGTGTTGCAATTCATTTCCAACAGATTTCCTCAATCAGATTTGTTTGCATTGGGATTTAGTTTAGGCGGAAATGCTTTGCTAAAATATACCTGCGATTTGGAACATCAATTACCAAGAAATTTGAAAAAGGTAGCAGCAGTTTCAGTTCCTATTGATTTAAAAGCATCTTCAAAAGCATTAGAAACCTTTTCCAACAAGGTTTATATGCAAAGATTTTTGAAAAGTCTGAACAATAAAATGAAGGAAAAGGAAAAACAATTTCCTGGAACAATCAGCACCAAAGGCATTGAAAAAATAAAAACATTTCATGAATGGGATTCAGAATTTACAGCTCCCATTCATGGTTTTAAAGACTCAAAAGATTACTACGAAAAATGTAATGCCTTACAATTTTTGCAGCAAGCACCTATTCCAACATTGCTTTTAAATGCTTTGAATGACCCTTTTTTAGCAAAATCTTGTTTCCCTAAAACAATATCGCAACAATCTGACTTATTCCATTTTATGTTATCTAATTTTGGTGGACATGTTGGATTTGCTTATTCAAAAGCAAATGGAACTTATGAGCACGAAAGAAGAATTCATGAATTTTTCGGAACACAGAAAAGAATCAATTAAGTTTACAAAAAATTAAATCTCAGTGAAAAGTTATTCAGAGCTACTTCAAACCATCAATAAAAAAATTAGTGAAACAACTTATGGTTCTTATCCAAATGAGTTGTACGAACCCATAAGTTATATGATGTCATTAGGTGGGAAACGCCTTAGACCAGTATTAACACTAATGGCATGTGACATGTTTGGCAAAGATGTTGAGAAAGCTTTAAATGCAGCATTGGCTGTTGAGGTGTTTCATAATTTCACCTTGGTGCATGATGATATCATGGACAATGCCCCATTGAGAAGAGGAAAAGAAACGGTTTATAAAAAGTGGAACATGCCAGTTGCCATTTTAGCTGGTGATTTAATGATGATTAAAGCAACAGACTTTTTATGTGAAACAGAAAGTTCAGATATAAAAAGTCTGATTTTTTTATTCAACAAAACAGCCAGAGAAGTTTGTGAAGGGCAGCAAATCGATATGAACTTCGAGGTGAATGAAAAGGTGACTCATGAGGAATACATCCAAATGATTTGCTTAAAAACTGCGGTACTACTTGGCGCATCTTTACAATTGGGAGCAATGATTGCCGAAGCATCAAAAGAAGCATCAGAACACATTTATGAATTTGGAAAAAACATTGGAATTGCTTTTCAAATTCAAGATGATATTTTAGATAGTTTTGGCGATGGTTCTGTTACTGGAAAGCAAGTTGGAGGAGATATCTCATCGAACAAAAAGACTTTATTACTGATTGAATTACTTGAATCTGCTCACAAAGACGATAAAAAGTTTCTTCTTGAATTGTTTAAAGAACAAGATCAAAATATCAAAATTACAGAAGTATTAAAGCTTTACGACAAATACCAAATAAGAGATTTTGCTGAATCAAAAAAGCAAACCTATTTAGATATTGCCATGAAACATTTACATGCAATTGGTTTAGAAAAAGCTAAAACCGAAATCCTTGAAAAAACTGCTTTGGATTTGATGGAGAGGATGTCTTAATCCATTTACACTTGAATCGTTTTCCACTTACCTCTATAAAAGAAGTAGCTTGAAATGATTGCCATAAAAGTTTCTGCAATTGGTATTGCCCAGAATACGCCATCGGGACCCAAACCCATTGGTTTAGCTAGGTAGTAGGCCAATGGAATTTGTATCAACCAAAAACCAATAATAAAAATATAGGTTGGTGTTTTGGTATCTCCAGCTCCGTTTAAAGCCTGTGTCATCACCATACCAATACCGTAGAACAAATAGCCATATGCTATAATTTGAAGCGCTCTAGAACCTATACTAATCAAATTAGCATCGCTTGTATAAAAGCCAATAATTGCTTTTGAAAAAAACACAAATAATAACATCACAATTCCCATAAAAGCACCATTGTAAATAGCACTTAATCTTACACTGGCTACTACCCTTTCAGGTTTACCTGCACCCAGATTTTGCCCTACCAAAGTAGCAGCTGCATTACTTAATCCCCACGCTGGCAAAATGAAAAACACAACATTTCTGATGGCAATCTGATAAGCAGCAGAAGCTTCAGTTCCGCCTGTTTCTGCTACTAATTTAGAGAGTACAATCCAACTTCCACTAGAGATAAAAAATTGAAAAGTAGCTGGCCAACCAATTTGAAAAATCGACTTCATTAAATCGAAGCGAATATGAAAATGACTCCAGTTTATTTTGATTAGTCCTTTTTGATTAACCAATTGAAAAACTTGGTAAACAACTCCACAACTTCTACCAATTAATGTGGCCAAAGCTGCACCCAAAATCCCATATTGGTAAATGAGAATCGGACACAATACAATATTGACAAGACTAGCAATCCATAGACTTTTCATGGCAATAGCAGCATTACCTGCACCTCTGAAAATCCCATTAATCATGAACAATAAAATAATGGATAAACTTCCACCCATCATGACTTTGGTAAATATGACACCATCTTGCACTACAGTTTTTGATGCACCCATGAAGTACAATAAATCTTCTGAAAAGTAAATTCCCAAAGCACCAAAAACAACTCCTAAACCAATAGAAAGTAAAATGGCTTGTGCCGCAGAATCAGAAGCTTGGTCTAAATTTTTTTCTCCTACTCTTCTAGCTATTATTGCAGTTGCAGCGGTGCTAATTCCCATTGCAATAGAATAAATGATGGATATTAAAGATTCGGTTAAACCAACAGTAGCAATAGCATTGGAACCTAATCTACCAACAAAATACATATCAACAATGGCAAATACACTTTCCAGACTCAATTCGAGAATCATAGGAATAGCCAATAAAAATACAGCAGAACGGATTGGAATGTTGGTATAATCTACATCCTCTCCATTTAATGATTGCTTGATGATTCTAAAAACTCTTTTCATAATAAGTTTGGGAAAATAGTTGAATGCTTTAGAAGTCCCAAAAATGAGTTTCTTAAAAAATTAAGCCAAATGTTTTTCGGAAATTAAATTCTAATTGGAACAGAAAAAAATAATGCAATACTGAATAAAAATTGGAATACTATGTTGATTGATTTTAATTAAAATCTGCAAAATCAAGTTTGTGAAATGAAGTTAATTCTTTATCATTTATATAATCAAAAAGCAATTCATTCACAGCACTTTCCATTTTGCTGAGTGATTCCTCTTCTTTAATAGATTTAAGTGTTTCTTCAACAACTAAAAATCGATCATCTATTGTCAAGTTTTTAATTTCTTTTATAATCTCTTTAGTTAACATAAAATCTAAATTAAGATATAAAATACAAAATATGATTTTTTTGAAAAAATAATCCGAATCCAATCTAAAATCTTTTCTAATTTTCACATCAAATCTATTCTAATGAAAATTAGAAATATTGTTTCCTATTGCTTTCATCTTTGGGAATAAATTCTTTGCTTTGGTGGTTTTCAATTTGCCTTTTTTAAATTGATTTAGTTCTTCTAAACCAACTTTAATATTTTCTAAATTTTCATTAATTGACTTTTCATCAACTTCAATCCTTTTTACATAATGAAGATTACGAGCCAACTCTAAAAAGTGCTGATATTCTTTATCTGTTGTATAAATTGTTACCTGTCTCATTTCAAATCAATTAATTCAACCCATTTTAACCAATAGGACTATATATACAAATTTAGTAATTATTCATTTATTCCAACCCTCATTCCCAAAAGATTTACTATTTTCACATCAAATCTATTTTTATGAAAATCAGAAATATTGTTTTCTTATTGCTTTCATCTTTGGGAATAAATCTTTTTGCTCAAGAAAATCTCAATTACCAAAAACCTTCTGCTGAAATACTGGCTCTTGCTGATTACCAAAGAGCTCCTTCCGTTTCTATGAATTCTAAAAAAGAGTACCTGATTTTCTCTTATAGAAATACTTACAAAACACTCGACGATTTAAACCAAGAAGAAATGCGTTTGGGCGGTTTGCGCATCAATCCAATTACTAATATTTCTAGTAGCATGACTTATGTAAACAACTTGAAAATGCGTAAAATCAACGAAAAGGAAATTCGCGATATCAAAGGACTTCCTCAAGATGCCAAAATTGCTTACATGAGTTTTAGTCCTGATGAAAAATACATGGCTTTTACCAATACCGTTTCTACAGGAGTTGAATTGTGGCTCATTCATCTAGAATCAGGCTCTGCCAAAAGAATTTGTGATGCCAACTTAAATGCTAATCTGGGGTCTCCTTTTACATGGACAGCAGATTCAAAATCACTGTTGTGTAAGAATTTACCATCAACTAGACCAGCACTTATCGACCCAAAAAAAGATTTACCAAAAGGACCAACTGTTTCTAACAGCGATGGAAGTAAATCACAAAACAGAACCTTTCAAGATTTACTAAAAAACAAAACCGATGAAATCAATTTTGAAAACTTGGTAACTTCAGAACTCAATTTAATTAGTCTTGATGGAACCAAAACTTCCTTTAAAAAAGCTGATATGTTTATTAGTGAATCATACTCACCAGATGGTAATTATTTAATGATTACAAAATTGGAAAAACCATTTTCATATATCGTTCCATTGAGTCGTTTCCCTCAAAAATCCTATGTGTTTGATCTATCAGGAAAGGAAATCAAACTTGTGAATGATGTACCTTTAAATGAAATCATGCCCAAAGGATTTTCATCAGTAAGAAAAGGAAAAAGAAACATGGCTTGGAGAAGTGATAAAGCTGCTGAACTTTATTTTGTTGAAGCTTTAGATGAAGATAAACAGAAAAAAAAGGTAGATTATAGATATGAAATTTTTGTTTCTACAGCGCCTTTTTCTGAATCAGCAAAAAGTATTTTCAAAACCAAACAAAGGTTTGCTGGTGTTACATGGGGAAATGAAAACTTGGCCATTGTAAGTGATATGTGGTATGATACAAGGAATACTTTAACTTATGTAATGAATCCTTCTAACTCAAATCAAGTTGCAAAAGAATTATACAATAGAAATTACCAAGATGTATATTCTGACCCAGGTTCATTTGAAACCAAAAAGAACCAATACGGACGCCAATGTTTAGCTATTGAAAACAACAAATTGTACTTAATTGGAGATGGATTTACAGCTAAAGGTCAGTTTCCATTTATTGATGAATTAGACATCAATACCTTTAAAACAAAACGTATTTATACTTCCAATATACCAAACAAAAAGGAGGATATATTATCAATTGAAGATTTCAAAAAAGGAATTGCATTAGTACAAATACAATCTAAAACAGACTTCCCTAATTACTATTTCAGAACCTATTCAAGTAATGCAAAACCTACACAATTAACCTTCTTTACCAATCCATTTGAAAGCATTAAAAATGTAACAAAAGAATTAATTCAATACAAAAGAAAAGATGGAGTTGAACTAACTGGAACTTTATACTTGCCTGCCAATTATGATAAAACAAAAAAAGAAAAATTACCTCTTTTAATCTGGGCTTATCCAACAGAATACAAAGACAAAAACTCTGCAGGACAAAACACTCAAAATCCCAACGAATTTACCTTTCCAAATTATGGTTCATTTGTTTATTGGGTAAGTAAAGGATATGCCGTTTTAGATGATGCAGCCTTTCCAATTATTGGTGAAGGTAAAACAGAACCCAATGATAATTTCATGGAACAACTCATCTGGAATGCCGAAGCTGCTATTGAAGCGGTAAACAATATGGGTTATATCAATCCTAAAAAAGTTGCTGTTGGTGGCCATTCTTATGGAGCCTTTATGACAGCTAATTTATTGACTCATTCCAATTTATTTGCCTGTGGAATTGCACGAAGCGGCGCTTACAACAGAACATTAACTCCATTTGGATTTCAAAGTGAACAAAGAAATTATTGGGATGTGCCTGAAGTGTATAATACAATGTCGCCATTTATGAATGCACATAAAATGAAAACGCCGATGTTGTTGGTACATGGCGATGCTGATAACAATCCAGGAACATTTACATTACAAACAGAAAGGTATTTTCAGGCATTAAAAGGATTGGGTGCTCCAGTAAGAATGGTATTGCTGCCAAAAGAATCACATGGTTATGCTGCTAAAGAGAACATCCTTCATTTATTGTGGGAACAAGATCAATTTTTAGAAAAGTATTTGAAGAAATAAATTCATCATTTACTTGTTAAATGAGCATTTTGCGCGGATTTAATTAAAGATGAAAACAGGATAATAATTGGATTATCCTTTAGTTTTCATTGAAACTTTTCAATAAGTTTTTTGATTGACTCTTCTTCTGTCAAATAAGTATTAATATCCTCTTTCAATCGTTCATCTAAGACCAACTTCATTTCATCAGTTAACTGATATTCATTTATATTTTCATCCATAATGATAGGAATTGGTTTTATCCAAACGAAATTACAAAACTTAATTTAATCCAAATCAAACACATATTTCGATTCCCATAAATCGCCATTGTGTTTAAATAGTGTGATTTTATCAGCTAAAAAACCGCCATGAAGTTCTTTTGTTTTGATGCGGTTCCAAGCTTTTTGAACACATCCTTTTTCTAAGTCACGGTGTGCTATTTTGATATTTGAAAAGGGTTCAAATTGAGGCTCAGGAGAAATTTTCTCGAAGAAACCTTTCATACAAGTCAATAAACCTTCGTTCTCCTCTATTTTAGCATAAATTAGTTCATTCTCTTTATCGCAAACAATTTCTACGATTTCTATTACTTGAGAATAACAATTTTGTACCGCAGTTTTTATTTGGTGTACCAACAAATATTCCTCAGCATCTCTCCAATGAAACTCTGGTAAAACTTCTATATGTGGAGGCAAGGCATTTTCCATTAACAGGAATTTATCCATCATAACGCGCATTTCATCCATAATCCCAATGCTGGGTTGTGGTGGACAAATGGCTAATAGATACCTGCTTTTCATACTTGATTTTGAGCCCACAAAATACAACTTGTAAGGCTTTCTAAATCAACACAAAGCTTAAAAATGGAGACTTTTGTTTGAGTAGCAATATGACTATGATATCCTGCCCCATTTTGCATTTTTTTGGTAAAGAGCAAAGTATAGACTCAATGATTTATTCACATCTTTTTCAAGATTTATGTCATTCTCTAACACTAATTTCGCTTCATTTCGCGCTTGTTCTATCAAAACATAGTCTTCTGAGATGTCTGCAATTTTCAAATCTAGACTACCACTTTGAGCTGTTCCTTCTAATTCTCCCGGACCTCTTAATTTTAAATCAACCTCCGCAATTTTAAACCCATCCGTTGTTTCAGTCATGGTTTTTAAACGAAGTCTGGCATCATTGCTTAGTTCATGTCCACTCATTAAAATGCAATACGATTGATCTGCTCCTCTACCTACTCTGCCTCTTAACTGATGTAATTGTGACAATCCGAATTTTTCGGCACTTTCTATAATCATTACAGAAGCATTAGGAACATTCACTCCAACTTCAATAACAGTAGTTGCAACCATAATTTGAGTTTCACCTCTCACAAACCTTTGCATTTCAAAATCTTTGTCTGCAGGCTTAAGCTTCCCATGAACCATACTCACTGCATACTTTGGCGCTGGAAATTCCTTGATAATACTTTCAAAACCATCAACTAAACTTTTATAAGTAAGTTTTTCTGACTCTTCAATTAATGGATATACAATATAAACTTGCCTTCCTAAAGTTATTTGCTGCTGAATGAAACCATAAACCTGTAAACGACTTGCATCAAAACGATGTACAGTATGAATGGGCTTTCTTCCTGCTGGTAATTCATCTATGATTGAGGTATCTAAATCACCATAAAGAGTCATGGCTAAAGTTCTAGGAATGGGAGTAGCTGTCATTACCAAAACATGTGGCGGATAGGTATTCTTCTTCCAAAGTCTAGCTCTTTGTTCTACCCCAAATCGATGTTGTTCATCAACAATAGCTAAACCCAAATTCTTAAAAACAACTTTGTCTTCTATCAATGCATGAGTTCCAACTAAAATATGCAAATCACCTGACTCCAAATCTATGGCAATTTGTCGGCGCTCTTTGGTTTTAGTTGAACCAGTTAACAAAGCCACTTTTACAGGCATATCCTTTAACAAAGAAACCAAAGTCTGGTAATGTTGCTGAGCCAGAATTTCTGTAGGTGCCATCATACAAGCCTGATAATTGTTATCAAGCGCCATAAGCATAACCATCAATGCAACAACCGTTTTACCACTACCGACATCACCTTGTAAAAGCCTGTTCATTTGAATACCTCTTTTTACATCGGCTCTTATTTCTTTTAAGACCCGTTTTTGGGCATTGGTTAACTCAAAAGGTAAATAGGAATTATAAAAAGTATTGAAAAAATCACCAATTTGTTCAAGACGAATTCCGTTTACAACTTGGGTTCTATTCATTTTATACCTGAGCAAACGCAATTGAATAAAAAAGAGTTCTTCAAATTTTAAACGATGCTCGGCTTTACCCAATTTGTCTAGATTTTCGGGGAAATGTATTTGTAGAAAAGCATCTTTTCTATTTAGGAAATTAAACTTCGTTAAAATTTGTGTTGGAATATTTTCAGCCAATTCAAAACGAGGATCTGAAATAACAGCATGAACCATTTTCATGATGGCTTTTGAATCGACTCCTCTCGCCTTCATTTTTTCAGAACAATTATACAAAGGCATGATGTGCAAATACCTTTTGTTTTGTAAATCTTCAAGGTCATCTAATGAAGGATGAACCATATTAAAACTACCATTAAATTCCGATGGCTTACCAAAAATAAGGTACGTTTTATTGGCTTTTAGGTTTTCCTTAACCCATTTTACTCCCTGAAACCAGACCAATTCAAGCACACCGCTTCCATCATAAAACTCAGCAACCAAACGAGAAGCGCGTCCTTCACCAATGGTTCTCATATTTCCAATTGTACCTTTTAATTGAATATAAGCTAAACTAGCATCAATCTCTTTTACCTTGTAAATACGGCTTCTGTCGATGTGTCGGTAAGGGAAATTAAAAATCAAATCATGAAAATTAAAAATCTCCAAATCCTTCTTCAGCAATTCTGCTTTAGCCGGACCTACGCCTTTGAGGTATTCGATTGGAGTTTGTAAAAACGGATTCATGAACCACGAAATAAAGTAAAAAGGCTGAATATCCTTAATTTTACCCTATTGAATTATCTTCTTAATTTTGTTGATGTTTAAACAATTAAGGACAGACAATATCAATACTAAAAATATTTACAATTGGTATTACATTCTTTTTATTTATTTTCTAA
>JAIYDG010000555.1 GCA_027487625.1 Bacteroidota bacterium | reverse complement strand
GGAAAGTCTTTGTTTCGCTTGCCAATGGTAAAATCTCTATCCTCAACCAATCCCAAATCTTTCCATCCACCAACCAATGAACCCATAATACGGGTTTTGAATTGCTTGTAGGTCCTAGAGATAAATCCATTTTGGCTCAATGGCATTCTAATAAGGCAAGCAGCTGTGCGTGGTGCATGTATGCCAGTTGTTTTGCCAATTGCACGGCCACCAACTACAACTGTGGTTTGTGCGTTTATTGTGGCAACTTTGAGCTGAAGGGGATTGTAGTGGATTTTTCGAGGTGCGGAAAATTCCTTATGCAGTGCGATCATCTTCCAGTTTTATTTCTTCAGGTTCTACAAAATCATCTAATTTTTCTGCAAGTGTTTTTTTGCGCTGAAGCATTTTAGCGCGTTGCTTATTGATATCAGAAAAAGAGGCATCTTCTATTCCTAGCACTTCTGGAGCAAAGGCAGGCATGATGTTAAAGTTTTCCTCCAGCTCGCTGTCTTTTGTTTCAATTGGGTCAAAACGAGGGTCTAAATACATTGCTCTCACACGCATTATTTTGGCAAAATCTCCAAATTTCCCTTCAGCTAGTGCTTTATGAGCTGCATCTTTCATTAAAGCTAAATCAAGCAAGCGTTCGGTTTCGCGCACCATTCCGGTTATATCTGGGTAAAGTAACCGAGCTGCATATAAATCTTCTCTGGCTGTTCTTTCATCGATGGAAATTCCATCTTGCATGAGCCACGTCATGTAGCTAACTAGTATTTTGCTTTGTGGCTTATTTTGAAAGGTGGTTAAGGCCGTGCAGGCTTTATTCCAACGCAAAAAAAGTATTTTCAGTTCTTCAGGAAACTCATCCGGGCGCCTGCCATTTTTAATGTGCTTTTTAGCTTCATCAACCTTGCGCTCAACATAATCAAAAATTGATTCTCTAGCCATTGCTAATCTCCTTTAACTTATTGGATGCCTTTTTTATGTGCTTTTTCATGCCTTCTTGGGCAGGTTGCGAGCCACTGAGGGCAGAATTCATTTCTGCTTCTCTAAGGTCAAATTCTGCCTGATATAGCCCTTTTTGGTATGCCTTAACAGCGGGGTGGTTTTCTTCTCGCACAAATAGCAGTTCAAAGCTTTCTTGGTGTATTCCAATAAGGTCGGCTACCTCATTAATCTCAAATCCATAATATGCAGCTTTCTCAATAGATGCTAAAACTTCAGAGTTGATTTCCATTACTTATTAATTATTTGGGTTAAAAAATTGGCATATCCCTGGTATATGTCCAAACTGCCAGTTATTACGCCTGCTTCTAGCTTATTATTTCGATTTAAATTACCACTGGTGATAATGCTAACTTGGTGGCTTTTGGTTCGAACCAAATAGATTTTAGCGTGACAAGGATGTATTTTATAGGCTGTGGCTATGCTTGTGGCCAATTGAAACTCATTGGCTTTATTGATTTTGGTTTTACTACTGAAGATAAAATATAGATCAGTTATTTGTCCGGCATGTTTTCGGCTGGCCAATTGTCGCAAAGCAGTTTCTGTGAAGCCCCACGTTGTAATGTAAACTGTTGCGGTCTCATTAAATCTGTCCAGGAAATAATTAACTAGCTGGTAGCTGCTTACCTTGCCATCGCTGGCATAGAAATAAGCTTTATCAGTTCCAAAGTCTTCAAAATCTGCATCGAGTTTTTTAGAGCTGGTTAATGCCAGGTGTTTCATGGCCAAAATCGATTTATTGAGCATAAAGTCTTGGCCTGCCACTTTCTCACTTCGTTTTTCAAAATCTATTAACATGTGAATTCACTTATTTTGGGAAGGCCGTTAATAATTTCTTTTACTTGGGTGAGCTGAAGCTCCAGTTTTAAAATGCTATCATTTATAGCATCAATTTTATCTGCAGGAAGAACTTGTTGTAATTTCTTCCGCTCTTTGGTGATGTAAGTAGGAATTGTTTTCTCCAAGTTTACAAGCTCGCGTACACTTAAATTTTTGGGGTTAAATTCTCCATCTGCAGGCGGCAAAGTATTATGCTCAGCATAATAGTTTAATTGCTCCCAGCAATGGCTATTGGTGCGGTCCAGTTCTTTAATTTGAACCATTAATTCAAATCGCTTATCAATCGCTTTTTGGCTGTTTCCTTCAATACCACACATGGCCTGATGGAGCGCGGCCATTTTCTTAAAGGTCTCTAAACGAAGGGTATTTACATGGCGTACTTCGTTGGGTAAATCTTCCAGAATAAACTTTTTATTGGAAGATTCCTCTACTGGCTTATGCGCTTCAACTTTGGCTGGTTCTGTTTGAACCAATGTTTTAGGTTCAGCCAGTAATAAGAGCTCTTGATGTAATTTTGATTTGCTAAGCGAGTTTTCACCAGCCAAAAAATAGGCTAGGAGGGTAGAGCTACCATTCAACTCTTTAAATAGATCTATTCCTATTTTATATGGTTTTCCTTGCGCTATCCATTGTTTTACATTCATGCAAAACAAAGATGATGCCTTGCAATTGCTAGGGAAAGGACTAAATTTTGAAAGCTTTTATTTTCCAAAGGTTATCAGCATC
>JAIYDG010000419.1 GCA_027487625.1 Bacteroidota bacterium | reverse complement strand
GGAAATCCAATAATTTCTTTCAATTTTATCCAGAAAATTAAATTCACATTCATTTTTTTCTCGTATAATGCATGAGGATGCTCAGAAATATCGGGTCAAACATGGCCAAAAGTGCAAGTCGACTAAGGAAAACAATGGATAATATAGAAAAAGGTGTTTCGGCGGCCGATCGTGCAACAGGTGGAGCTTTACGTGGAATGGCATCCATGGCAACTGGTGGCGCTAGTGAAGCGGCACTCACTGCTTACAATGCTAATAAACGAACTGTGCGTTCTGCTTTAGATACCGCGCAAAGAGTTGGAAAAATTGCAGACAGAGCCAGTAAAAGAGGACTTGTTGGTTCAGGTGCATGGACGATGGGCAAGGAATACGCCGGAGCCAGAGGTAGAGATTATATGAATCAAGCAGAGGGACTTGCTAGAGCAAATCCTAGAATTTATCAATCCATGCAAAAGCCTAATTTTATGGTAAATAAACCAAGAACTGGGTCCATACTAAAATAAATTAAAATAAATTATTTTCTTACTAAATATTATGGATATTCCAGAAGAATTACAATTTAGGGACTGCCGGAAGCAAGCTCCAGTTATTATTGCTAAAGAATCACGACAAATACTTGCCCAAAATGGAACTCGTTTTATCCAAGGAAATTCAGGGTCTACTCAAATAGTCTTTCGCTTACCTAATGAGGAAAATTCCAGTACCGATTTGAGCACAATGTGGATTACAGCTGATCTACAAATAGAAAATTTGAATGCTGCTGCATTCACGGCAGCTAATTGCAATGCATGGCAAACTACTAATTTTAGCGCACTTGCTGCTACAAATCTTCCTTTTGTCATGCCATGCGATTCGATTGAATCATGTATTAGACAAATTCATATTTTGTGTAACGGTTCAGAAGTCGAAAGAATGGACTATTATAATTATCAAGAATCAATGTTGAATTTTCATACGAATAATTCCAATTTTAGTAATTCCGTTGGTGCTGGTGCCATGTTATTGAACATCAGTCCATGGGAACGTGTTAAATTGTTTATTGGTAATGCTGGTGCTGCCAGAACTACTTCAAATAAAGTTCAAGTATCATTTCCGTTAAGATGGGCTGGAATATCTAATTTAAGGTCAGTAGTTCCGTTATTTTTGTTGGGAGGCGGGCAATCGGCCGTGGAAATTCGTTTGTTTTTAGAAAATGCCAATAATTTCTTGTGTGCTGGCGAAATTAATTTTGCGGCCACCTCTGCAAATCCAGCTTCATTCCGAGGAGCTGAAAGTATGACTGCAAACAGTTTCACACCAACATACGTTTTAGATAATGTAAGACTTAATTATGACATAGTGCAAACTAGTGATGCATATACATCAAGTCTTAGAAGTTATTTAGCATCTAATCAGCTTACTCTTCCAATTGATACATATTATTCAACCGTTTTTGACTTACCTTCCACTCAAGGCTGGTCCAACTTTACCATTTCTACACAAATGAGTGATATTAGTGCCGTATTTATCGGATTTACCCGAAAAGCAGAGCAAGGCAATTACGCATTCTGTTCTACTGACCGTTTCTGGAAACCTCCAGGTATCGAAGAGGCAAGACTGCAGATAAACGGTAAACCGTATCCGAACGTGAATATCCGGTTATCAAATTCCGCATTTGGAACTGAGGCCGAGGCTTATCAGTACTTGATGAAAGCGTTACGCCAGAATTGTTCTTTAGAAACTATAGGCAATTCCAATGCTTTTAAAGAATCTCAGAATATATTAACTTTTAATGCTGGTGCTGCAGCTGCTTCTGCCACTACAGTTAGAAATACAAACGTCCTTTCTCCTAATGGTGTTTATTATGGAATCAATAGGGTTCTACCACCAACTGAAGCAGCCGGCCCTGTATATACTCCTAATTTATTAATTGGTAATGCAATAACGGCAACAAATGTTTTTACAAGTGATGCCCATTTCGCTGACAGTCCATCCCAATTCATTTTAGGTTTTGATATTTCCAAATCTACATACAGTAATGAATATGAATTATCTGGACAAGACCTCACCAAGTCATCTGGATTGATTCAAGTTAATCTGAGATTCTCAGCAGACCCTAGTGCTTATCAGGCAATTGTACTTGTCAAACACAAACGTCTTCTTGACATCGGTCTCGACTCTAGCCAAGTTATATACTAAGAAATTTAATTAATTTCATTCAATCTAAATTAATTAAATTTTCACTTTATACGTCATATGATACTCTCCTTCAGGACTATTTGCCCTTTTTTTCTTTAAATCATTCTTGTGTTGTTTGTATTGAAAATAATCTTTCAAGTAATTTTTTATTTCTCTAACTTCCTCTAAGTCCTCTTCGTATTTTTGTCTTACTTGTAAAATTTCATTACTTCCATTCGCACCGACAAATGTCTGGGGAATATTGGCCACTTCTGATTGAATCAACTTTTTAGCTTCCGTTTTGACTGCTTTTTTGTGTCTCATCTTTTCCAGATTTGCCAACTGGGCCGATGTCATAGTTCGTTTCTTTTTCTCAACAACTTGAGGCTCAGCGTATTCAACGTTGTTTTGTTCTTCGGCCACTATAGCATTCTCTGGGTTCTCATCCATAATTATCAAAAGAAAAAAATTCTATTGTATAATATGAATAAGAATGTCAGACAGTTAAATACCACACCACTGAATAAAGCAAGTTATTTGTTTATTAATTCTGAATCTGAAAGTGTCAGTGGTGTCAATAATAATTTCAGTTATTCCCTGGATAAATTACCGCAACCCAAGAATATTTCATTTAATTTTTACGTAAAAGAAGTGTTTTATCCCAGCAATGTCCATCAACTACAATCCAATTATTATAATTATAATAAAATAGGTT